>JBIKKL010000652.1:0-3123 GCA_044360365.1 Burkholderiales bacterium
GCGAAGGATCAAATCGTCGCCATCGACGAGATCCGCCTGCACCAGCGTCGCCAGGTTGATCGTGCGCAGCATGTCGAGCAGGTGCACCTCGTGCACGCTGATGAAGTTGCGCAGATCCCCATCGTCAAAGAGCGGGGAGCGCTCCAGGTCGCGGATGTCGAGCCCGATCGCGGGATCGACGAGATGCTCGGCGCCGACGAAACTGC
Source organism: Burkholderiales bacterium (assembly GCA_044360365.1). Lineage (GTDB taxonomy): Bacteria > Pseudomonadota > Gammaproteobacteria > Burkholderiales > WYBJ01 > WYBJ01. The sequence goes on from JBIKKL010000652.1 coordinate 207, forward strand.
GGCCGATGAGCGCTTCGAGCGTGACCCCCGCCAGGCGTACGCCAAGCAGGTTGTAGAGACTGACGAAGTTCGTCGGTTCGCCGTCGACTTCGCGCTCGATGGTCAATGCATCCGGCACATCGACCGGGAACGAGGCTTCGATCTGCGCCTCGTTCAACTCGATGTTGTCGAAATCGAAGACGTTGATGAACCGTTCGCGGGCGTACTGCGACAGCGTGATGTCGCGGAAGAGCGGCGACCCCAGGAGGGAACTCGTATTGCTGGGCGGGCCCAGCGGCACGGTGCCGACGCGCACGATGTCGTCGAACTGCCCCAGCGTGAACAGCGGGTTCGCTTCGATCGTCGCCTGGTCGAACACCTTGTCGGTGAAGTCCGCGGCGGTGATCAGCCCCGCCCTGATCAGCCGCAGCAGCGCAGTCTTCTCGCTTGCGAACAGCGTGCGGTCCGCGAGCAGGGCTTCGACGGTGATGCGCTCGTTGGGATCCGCCTTGCCGTTCGTGTTCGCATCGCCGACCAACGCCAGATGCTGCGAAAGATAGTGGTTGGCGAGAACGTCCGATGCGAGCAGCGCACCCAGCGGGATACGCACGTTCGACCGCAGCATCGACGGGTCGATCAGGCCCGCGTTGGCCAGCGCACGCAGTTCGACGACGCCGTTCTTGAAGAAATCATCCGCGCTCACGAGTTGGGCGTCGAGCAGCGTCTGTACATCCGCGAGACCGCTCTCCGTGAGCGTCTCGATGTCGACCGCACCGCTGCCACCGAGCCCGTTGGCCGCGAGCGCATTCGTGGCAAGCACGTCTGCCGCTGTCACCGCAGTGACATCGAGGTCTGCAGTCGTCAGTTGACTGCGCGTCACGAGGCCGGCGCGGATGAGATCCGCAAGCGATGCAAGACGGAGTTGAAGCAGATGCTCGATGGCCACGATCTTGCCGCCTGTGCCGGTCTGCAGGAGCGCGGCATCGACGAGATCGTCCAGCGAGGCCAGCCCGTTGTCGATGAGCGCGGCGATGGCAACCACTTCTCGACCGTCGACCTGACGAACATGGGGCACGAGCAGCTTCGTTTCGATCACGTCCGAACGCAGCAGTGCGTCACGATCCACGCTGCCCTGCACGAAGATGTCGTCGAGCTTGATCGTCGACAGGTCGGCCTTGAGATCGTTCAGCGTCAGCAGGCCCACTTCGACCAGGCGGGCGAACGTCGTATCCGTATGGGCGAAGAGCTTGTCGAGCTGGACTTCATCGCCGCGGATGACGATGCCGCGACGATCGAGTTCATCGACGATGCTTACGGAGAACTCGAACCGATCGAGATCGACCGGCTTGAGATCCTTGAGGTTGTCGGTCTTGATGAGGCCCAGATCCGCGAGATCCTTGAGCGTCAGGTACCCGGAGCCGATGATTGCCGGCGTCTCCCGCCGCTCCAGCTGGCTGCGATCGATGATGCCCGAGGCAAGCAGCGTCGCCTTGCTCACTTCGCCCAGCGGCGGCAGGTGCTCGTGCCGAACGAGCTCGAAGTACACGAGATGCTTCAGCTGGATCGGGCTGTCGGCGATCAGTTCGTCGAGATCGATCACGCCTCCCGGGCCGACCAGCCCGTTCGCGGAGATCTGCGTCATCAGCGAACCGGCCTTGGCGAGGATCTCCGAGGCCTGGATCTGCTGCAGCAGGATCGAGGCCGGCTCGAGGATGTTCGTACGCGCAAGATCGGCAAGATCCACGAGCCCGCTTTCGACGAGGCCCGCAAGCGGCAGATCGCGCAAACTGAAGTTCGCATCGCCCAGCAGCGCTTCGGCAGCCAGTTCTTCCAAACCGACCAGGCCGGAATCGAGCAGGCGCGCGATGTCGAGCCCCTGATCGATCAGGTTGCCTACGGTGAGGAGGCCCTGGTTCACGAGAGTATTAACCGCCACCAGGTTCTGGCCGAGCAGGCTGCCCAGCGTGAGCTGATCGAGTTGCAGCGCGGTACGCGTGACGAGCCCCGTATCGACGAGTTCGGAAAGATCCATCAACCCGGACTGCACCAGCGCATGCAGGGACACGGTGTTCCCCGCGCCGATCAGATTGCGGAACCTCAACGCAAACTCCGTCACCTGACCGGTACCGACCAGCTGCGATACGCCCAGCGCGATGTCGGTGAAGTTCGTCACCGTCGCGAGGCCGGCGTCGACGAGCGCGTCCAGCTGCAATGCGCCGCTGGTGAACAGACCCTGGATCGAAACCATCGTCGAGGTGGCGAAATCTGCGGCTTCGATGAGCCCGTTGCCGACGAGATCGCCCAGAGAGACGGACGTGATCGCGCCGAGCAGTTGATCCGCTGCGACGTTGGCGTCGGAGTGCAGATCCTCCGCGGCGACCAACCCTTCGCTCACGAGCTGCTGCAGCGTGACGAGACCGCTCTCCAGGAGATCGGTGAGGCCGATGGCGTCGAGGCCGACATCCGCAAGATCCAGGATGCCGGTACTGAAGAGTTCCTCCAGCGACGTGAGCCCTTCTGCCAGGATGCCCTCCAGCGGCACGAGGTCCACGGTCTGCACGAAGCTCGTAAGGTCGACGCCGAAGTCGGCGAGGCTCGTCGCGAGGACGTTGATGTCCTGAACGATGGGCAGGTTGCCGACGATGGAGCCCAATGTCACGAGATCGGCATCGACCACGTCGCGCAGAGTGACGAGCCCGCTGTCGATGAGCGCATCGAGATCGACCATGTCGGTCGACGATACGAGGCCTTCTTCTTCCAGCGCGCGCCGCCCGATAATGCCGGCGGCCGCAAGCACGTCCTCGTCGATCTTGTTCCAGTCGACGATATCGTCGAGACCGATGATCCCAAGATCGATCAGCCTGCCGATGTTGACGAACCCTTCGGCGAGCAGGCGGTCGGGATCCGCCGAATCGCCGACCACGACGAGCCCTTCGTT
>JBIKKL010000087.1:0-11354 GCA_044360365.1 Burkholderiales bacterium
ATGCCGTAGAGATTCACCATGCCGGCAATGCCATGGTCCTTCGGACCCTGGATCATGAAATCGGCGGCGGGTTCGCCTTGCGCGGTGATCTTCGGTCGAATGCCGGTATAGCCCGGTACGAGCGAGCCGTCGGCAAGCGCAGGATAGTAGTGCCGAATCGCTTCGTAGAAGGATGCAACGCGATCCTCGTCGAAGCTGTAGTCGATGCCGTCGAGCCACTTCAAATCCGGGCCGAAGCGTACGCCGCCCGCAAGATCCAGCGTGACGTGAACGCCGTGCCATAGTCCGCTGCCGACAGGGTAGATCAGCCGATTAAAGGGAGCCTTGCCCGAGAGGGTGAAGTAGTGACCCTTGCAGAAGTGCTGGGGCGGGATCGAAGCCGCGGGAATGCCGGCGATCGAGCGCGAGATCGCCGGGGCCATGAGTCCGGCTGCGTTCACCACGGTCTGCGCGCGAACCTGCATCGGCTCCTTGCCGCCGACGTCGAGCTCGATGCCTTCGGCCGTGACCTGGCCGCCCAGGACCGGGCTTTCGAACACGAGTGCAGTACCTTTCGCTTCGGCATCGCCCTGATAGGCGAGCATGAGGCCGTGGCTGTCGATGATGCCTGTCGAGGGCGACAGCACGCCGGCCACCGCCACGACGTTCGGTTCCATCGCATTGACTTCGGCCTTTTCGAGCCACACGAGATCGTCCACGCCGTTGCGCTCGGCCTGCTCCCGGTATTTGTTCAGGGTCGGAATCTCGTCCGCGGCAGTCGCGACGATGATTTTGGTGATGCGCTTGTGCTCCACGCCCCGGCTGGGACAGTAGCGGTACAGAAGCTTCTTTCCGGCAAGACACATCTGCGCACGCAGGCTGCCGGTGGGATAGTAGATACCGGCGTGGATGACTTCGGAGTTGCGCGAGCTGGTGTGATTGCCGATCGAGTTTTCGGCTTCGAGTACGACGACTTCGCGCCCGGCCAGCGCTAGGCGGCGGGCGATGGCGAGACCGACGACACCGGCGCCGATCACGACACAATCGAGGGTTTCCATTGACTTGAACTTTCCGATGCGAGAGAGGGATGCGTGCCGGGCACGTGTGGCCCGATTCTAAACCACGCTCGCATTGCATCGACGCCACGGGATCGACGCAATCAACCGGGGTCGAACACCACCACGCGATTTCGTCCTGTCTTCTTCGCGAGATACATCGCCTGATCCGCCTTGTTGAGTATGCTTTGCAGATCCGGGCCGTGCGCGGGGAATTGGGCGACGCCGATGCTGACGGTCGTGCCGATCTTCGTGCCGCGGGCGTCGAGGCGCTGGACTTCCAGGGCACGGCGTATCCGTTCCGCGAGTTCGCGTGCGCCTTGTGCGTTGGTTTCCGGGAGCAGGAGTATGAACTCGTCCCCGCCGTATCGGGCTGCGATGTCCGTCTCGCGCAGTTCGCGTCTCACGCAGGCTGTCGTGAGTTTCAGCAGGTCGTTGCCGAACTGGTGGCCGTGCGCATCGTTCACGGTCTTCAGGTTGTCCGAGTCGAGCATGACCAGCGCGTACGACCGACGATAGCGCTTCGCCTGCCGGTGAAAGCGTTCGGCGATGCGCATGAATGCCCGCAGATTGTATAGGCGGGTGAGTTCGTCGGTTTCCGACACGAAGCGGATGCGGTCGAGCGCCGCGCGAATGTCGCTCGCAACGTCCGATGCGACATAGGCCACCAGCAGCATCGGCCCGAGGAGCACGAAGAGCGTCAATGCGGAGACCGGGCCCTGGGGATGGCCACTGACGCCCGGGTGCTCCAGTGCGATGAGGCAAATGCCGATGATGGCGAGATTGAGCAGCGTAAGTCGGCGCGGCAGGGACGCTGCACTCGCGATGACCGCGAGATGGTAGAGCGTGACGAGGGCGCCGGTGTCGATGCGTACGGACCAAAGCACGCCGGTGATGTAGGCGATCATCGCCCAGCAGCGCAGCAGCATGGGCCACGGCGAAGGGCGGGCGTCGTCGGGCCACAGCCGCAAGGCAAGCAGGGCGGCGGCATACACGAACGCCCCGCCCCACACGAGCCGAATGGCCTCCGACGACAGCTGAGCCCGTATCGCTACTGCGTAGATCAGAACGAGTCCGAGCAGCAGCCAACCCGCACGCTCCAGCGTCGGTACGATGCCTTCGATGTCGTCCGATGGCCCATTCACCTTGCGCGCGATGGGCAGTGACCATAACCGGCGGGGGCGTGCGGGTTCTGCGCCGCGCTTCGGCCGATCGCCCCGGGGCTGCAATTCAGTGCGCCTCCTGCGACGCCGATGAACTCCCCGTTCGATGCGCAGCGGCAGAAATCGAAGCGGCGTTTGCCGAAGCTGCGCGGGCGAAGAAATCACGCGTGTGGAAAACGTCGGCGGCAAATCGTCGACCTTGCGAGCGCAGCTCGCGCTTCAACACGAAATCGAACAGCAGCGGATTGTAGGGTCGAATTTCTTTCAGGATCGTCGTACTGCTCTTGTCCAGAAAGCCGCGTTCCGCCAGGGTATCGACCGAAAACAGCGGCATGATGCCGGGCAGGGGATAGTCCGATCCGTTGAGCAGGCGTGAGTGCCACTCGGTACGCTGCAGGATCCGATGCAGGAACGGACCCGCCCGATTGAGCTGGGTCACCGCGGATATCTCGCCGAACAGCCGTCCTTCGTAGCGCGGGTCGTCCATCAGACGTGTGAAAAGTTCGAAGCTCGGCACATGGGGGGCGTCGGTGCCCTTGTCGATATCGCGATCCTCCCCCATCGTGGCGCAATGGGCGACGATCACTTTTACCTTGTGTTCCAGGGCGCGCCGCAGCCGCAGCGGATTGCCCATGTCGTGTTCGTTCGCCCCGTGGACAGCACGTTCCTGGCCCGCATGCGTCAACAGGGGCAGGTCGAGCCTGCGCGCCGCTTCGTAAAACCGATCGCAGCGCGCGGAGGCTGGGTCGATGCCCATGGCCGGCGGTAGCCATTTCACCGCGCGTGCGCCGTTGCGGGCTGCCCACTCCATGGCTTCGACACAATCGGCGCGATACGGATGTACGGAGGCCATCCATTCGAAATGCTGCGGGGCGCTGGCTGCCGTACGCGCCGCGTAGGCGTTGGGCGTATGGAACGCGGTCCGCGCGAGATCCTGCTTGCCTTCGGCATCGTAGGTGTGATCGAAGGCCATCAGCATAAGCTTGGAACCAGGGCGCAGCCCGGTCAGCAGCGTTTTCATGCGCTCCACGTAGGTTCGATCGACCTCTCTCGGCTGTTCGTGCGCACAGCCGGCGTTCAGAAAAAAGAGGCGCTGAGCGTATTGCAGGGGTGCGCGCGGTGAATGCATCGCCGGATTGAGCCAGATCCCGCTGCCGGAATCGCCCGTACCCACGAGGTGCGCGTGGCAATCCCATACGCGCTCCGGGGAGATCCCTTCCCAGGCAGCACGCACGATGTCGTGGTTTCGCACGGAACTCGGCAGGTCGGGCTGGCAGGGATTCATCCAGCCCTGTTCCGGCCAGAGCTTCCAGCTCACGGCCGCCGCCGCTGCCGCGCCGGCGCCCAATCCCATCAGAAGTCGTCGTCGATGCTCCATGCAATCGATCGAGGTGAACGATTTAGGTCCGACGATGATACGTGCGCTCGTCATGGGCGGGTTGAAAAGTGTGCACGATGGTCGACAGGGCAGCGCCCGTGTCGTTGTCGCGTCGAGCTCGCCCCCTTATACTGCGGCGGAATCGGCGGCCAGTGATTCAGCCTTGAAGGCGGAGTCTGGCGCCCCCACTTCCGTGGGCGTGGCAGGTTACCTGAACCGAACTGCAGCCGACCGCTCTAAACCGATCGCTACTTTCTACGGAGCAGTGCATGAAACGCATCTTCCTCTTCGTGCTGACCAACCTGGCAGTGATGGTGGTGCTGAGCATTTCGATGAAACTGCTCGGGCTCGACCGTGCGCTTGCCGGCACCGGGTTCAATGCTGGGGCAGTCCTGGTCATGTCAGGAATTCTCGGCTTCGGCGGAGCGCTGTTTTCGTTGGCGATCTCCAAGTGGTCGGCCAAGATGATGACCGGGGCACGGGTCATCGAAACCCCATCCAACCCGACCGAACGCTGGCTCTTCGAAACGGTACAGCGGCAGGCGCGCGAAGCGGGAATCGGCATGCCCGAAGTGGCGATTTACGATGCGCCCGACGTCAATGCGTTCGCCACCGGCATGAACAAGGACAACGCGCTGGTCGCCGTCAGTACCGGTCTGATGAATTCCATGTCCCGGGATGAAGCCGAGGCCGTTCTCGGTCACGAAGTAAGTCACGTCGCGAATGGCGACATGGTGACGCTGGCGCTGATCCAGGGGGTGGTCAACACCTTTGTGTTCTTCCTGGCACGGCTCATCGGTTACGTGGTTGACCGGATCATCCTGAAGAACGACCGCGAGTATGGCATCGGCTACTACGTGACCACCATCGCGGCCGAACTCGTGCTCGGCATCCTGGCGAGCACGATCGTCATGTGGTTCAGCCGGCAACGCGAGTTTCGCGCCGATGCCGGCGGCGCCCGGCTCGCCAGTCGGGAGAAGATGATCGCCGCGCTCGCGCGCCTGAAGGCCGTGCAGGAAGGTGATGCCATGCTGCCGAATCAAATGAAGGCGTTCGGCATCCGCGGCGGCGGCGGCGGGCTGTCCAGGCTCTTCATGACGCACCCGCCCCTCGAAGACCGAATCGCAGCGTTGCGTGCCGGGGCGCCCCAGATTGCCAACGAGTGGGGGCGCTGAGTACAGCGCACTGACCATCCAGCGAAGGGCGCGCCGAACAGCGCGCCCTTCGTCATTTCAGGACGGGGTTGCGAACATCCCCGGCAATGCCGACGCTTCCCGCTGCGACCACGCGGCCTTTGGGGCCGACCTGGATGTTCATCCGGCCGGACAACTCGCCCTTGGGCAGCACGTCGAAGGCCCCGGCCGCATTCAACGAGTCCGAGTCGATCCGGACCTGCTGGAAAGATGCGCGGTTTTCGGCCACCGAGACGCTGCCGCTGATCGTGTTGAAGCGTGTCCGGCCGCCACGCACGCCGTCACGAGTGGCAGACTGTGCGGCTCGTACCAGGTCGACGTTGTTGATCGTTCCCCGGGTACCGTTGAACCTGAACTCGACTCGGTCTTGCGCAAAGAGGTTGGGGATGCTGTCGGCCCGCAGGGCAAATCCGCCTTGTAGATCCGCCGCGCCGGTAATCGAGACGCCGCTGGTGAAGAGTCCCAGCAGGGGTTCGATATTGATGTTCTCCACGGCGAATCGACCTTCCACCGTAATGCCATTGCCATAACGCGCCTGACCGTCGGCTTTGAACTTCCCGCCCATCACGGTCCCTTCGGCCTTGATGTCGGACAGTTGGGTTGTGGTCACGGTCGCAGTGAGATCGAGATCGTCGAACACGTAGGCCGGCCCGACGGGGGACTTGAAACGTGAGCCGCGAACTGTGAGGGCCGCGCTTGTACCCTTGGGGACGATGTCGGCAGCGAGCGAACCGTCGCTCAGCTTGACGGTCGCTTTGGTGACGCCGCCGGTGTTGTCGAACTGGGCTTCGGCCGACACGGAAATGGGCTCCATGTCGCGCAGCGTGATGCGGGCGCTGCGCACGGAGATGCGTTCCACGCTGGCGCGAGGTTCGCCGACCGGAGGCCTCGTCCAGGTCAGCACGCGAGGCAAGGCATCCTCGTCGATCGTGACGCCGTGCAGCTCGATCGTCCCGATATCCTTGTGGGTGCCAAACAGACTGCCGATGCCGAGGGCGACGATGGCGTTCGGAATCTTGACGTCCTGCTGCCGGCCGAAGATCACATTCTCCAGCGTGAGGGCCGGGCTGGGAAACAACGAGTAGCGCATCGTGCCGACAGTGACGGGCTCGCCGAAGCGCTCCGAGGCGATCTTCTCGGCGTCTGCGATCCAGGGCGTAAGCGGCATGATATGCAGCAGGCCGCCCGCTGCAACGGCGAGAATCACCGTGCCGGCGACGACTGGAACCAGGACGCTGCGCTTCTTGCGCGGAATCACGCTGGCCTGGGCAGCCTGTTCCTGGGCCATGCGTGCCCGTTGTTCGGCGGCAAGTTTGGCGCGTTCTTCGGCTTCCCGGCGTGCCTTGACCTCCGCGTCGAGTTCGGCCTGCTGGCGTGCGCGCAACTCGCCCTCGACCCGCTCCTTGACCTGACTATCGGATTTCTCTTCGTACTCGCGCTGCTGCATGACGCGGGCGACGGCTTCCATTTTTGCTCGGTCTTCCGCAGCGGCGCGAGCCCGTCGTTCGTCTTCCATGCGCGCAATGAGTTTTGCACGGACGGTCGCTTCGCGTGCCATGCGAGCCTCCATCTGCTCGCGTGCGCGCTTTTCGTCTTCCAGCCGGGTTTCGGCCTCCTCGCGAATCTTGCGCGCCTGCTCGGCCTTGTGTTCAGCCTCTTGGAGCGCCTTTCGGGCCTGCTCCGAGTGATCGGAGGCGAATTCCTTCGAGCGTCGTTCGGCCTCCTCGCGTGCCCGGCGTTCGGCCTCGACTTGCGCTTCCATGTTCGTGCGCGCGCGGGCTTCGGCTTCTTCGCGAGCTTTGCGCTCCGTCTCGGCCTTGGCTTCGGCTTCCTCGCGACCTTTGCGTTCCGCGGCGATGCGGGCCTCGATCTCCTCGCGTTCGCGTTCGATGCGCTCTTGCATCGCCTTGCGTTCGGCTTCGTCTCGGGCGCGGCGCTCGGCTTCCTCCTGCGCAAGCCGCTCGACTTCTTCGCGGGCGCGCTGTTCCGACGCTTCGCGCGCCTTACGTTCCGCCTCGAACCGTGTCTCCGCGTCTGCGCGGGCTTTGCGTTCGCTTTCGGCTCGAGCTTCGGCTTCTTCGCGTGCGATTCGTGCCGCATCGAGCTTCGCTTCGGCGTCTTCACGTGCGATTCTTGCGGATTCCGTCTGCGTCGTGGCTTCTTCGTTAGCCAGCCGCTGAGCCTCGTTTCGAGCCTGGCGTTCGGTGTGTAGCCTGGCTTCGGCTTCGGCGCGCGCAGCGCGCTCGGTTTGCAGCCTCAGATCGGCTTCGTCGCGGGCGCGCCGTTCTGCTTCTTCGCGTGCCCTGGCCTCGGCCTCAGCGCGCACGCGAGCTTCCGCTTCCTGCGCGGCTCGGCGTTCAGCCTCCTCGCGCGCCTTGCGTTCTGCGTCTTCTCGTGCCTTGGCTTCCGCTTCGGCCCGCGCACGCGCTTGGGCTTCTTCCTGCGCCCGAGCTTCCGCTTCTTCTCTTGCCCTTTGTGCAGCGACCTCTCGGGCTTCGGCCTCGGCTTCCGCCCGCTGGCGGGCTTCGGTTTCCTGGCGCGCTCTCAGTTCGGCTTCTTCACGCGCCTTTCGCTCGGCCTCTTCGCGCGCCTTGCCTTCGGCCTCAGCGCGCACGCGTGCTTCGGCTTCAAGTTGGGCTCGACGTTCGGCCTCTTCGCGCGCCTTGCGTTCGGCATCCTCACGTGACTTGGCCTCGGTCTCGGCCCGCGTCCGCGCCTCCACTTCTTCGCGTGCCCGAGCTTCCGCTTCTTCCCGACCTTTTCGCTCGGCGGCCTCCCGAGCCTGTGCTTCGATCTCCGCCCGATGACGGGCCTCGGTTTCTTGTTGTGCCCTCAATTCAGCCTGTTCGCGGCCCCTGCGTTCTACCTCCTCGCGGGCCTTGGCTTCGACTTCGGCGCGTTGCCGCGCTTCGGATTCCTGCTGGGCTCGGCGCTCGGCCTCTTCACGAGCCTGGCGCTCGGCCTGCTCGCGGGCACGGGATTCGGCTTCTGCTCGTTCGCGCGCCTGTACTTCGGCTTGCATGCGCGCTTCCGCTTCTTGTTGCGCTTGCAGACTGGCGGCTTCCCGCTCCTTTGCTTCGGCTTCCAGGCGGGCACGCGCTTCGGCTTCGGCCTTGGCGCGGATCTGGGCCTCCGCGAGCATTCGCGCCATGGCCTGCAGTTTGGCTTCCAGCTGCGCTCGTGCCTTCGCTTCGGTCTCGGCACGAGCAAGCGCCTCGCTCTCGGCCAGAGCGCTGACGCGGGCGCGCTCCTGAGCTTCGGCTTCGGCCTTCGCACGCGCTTCGGCCTCCGTGCGTGCCCGGACTTCGGCTTCGGCGCGGACCTTGGCTTCCTTTTCGTACCGCAGCTTCATTTCGAGCGCGGCGCGCATCTTGGCCTCGGCTTCGGCTCGAGCCTTGGCTTCGGTCGCGACGCGTGCTTCGGTCTCCGCTTTCTCGCGGGCATCTGCAGCGGCCTGGACCTGCGCCTCCGCCTCGACGCGTGCCTTGGCTTCGACCTTCGCCAGGGCTTCGGCAGCGAGCTTGGCCTTGGCCTCGACTGCAGCGCGTGCTTCCGATTCGTGTCTGACCCGGGACTGTGCTTCGGCTCGTGCCTTCGCTTCTGCTTCGGCACGTGCGCGTGCCTCGGCGACCTGATTGAGCTTGTTGAGCGAGTCGGGCGAGGTGAAGTCGAGGTCGCCCATGTCGGCGGCCGTTTCGCTCAAGCGAACCGTGGTGGGGCGTATGCTCTGGGTGGAATTCGGATCGAATGGGGCGCCTGTGCGAGGGGCGGCGCTGGTCGGCATCGGGCCGGTCGAGAATACCTTGACGAAGCCTTCCTTCGTGAGCTTCGTGAGCGCGGACACCAGTTCGTCGTAGGCCATGCCATCCGATTTGGACTGGATTTCGGATACGCTGGATTTGCCATCGACCAGGGCGAATACGCGTTCAAGTTCGCGCGGCAGTCGTATCGTTCGATTCCTGACTTCCAACACGCCTTTGGCGGTTTTCGTATAAATCGTCTGCTCGCTCATGCGTCGTCGGCCCTCGGGGGGTTCGTGGAATGGTCCTGACGTTTTCTTCGGCTGCGGCGTGTATCCGCGTTATTGTAAGGTGCGGGCCCCGGTTCTGTAATCCGCGGCACGCCCCCGTCGGGGTGCCGCGGAAACAGCGCGCCTGCGCAAGTCTGGACGCTTTTGCAGCGGTTTTGATACAGCCTGCGCGTTTCACCCTCGATCTTTAGGCACAACGAGAAGCTGTTGGCATGTTATTTCGGCAAACTACGCGTAGTCTTTCACGGAGTTGGCTCAAATCGTATTGGGGCCGTTTGCGCTCGGTCGTGCACCGGGCGTGCTCATTGCGGCGCGGATCACGACATTCCAGTCGATCCGTGACCGGGAGACTCAGGCGGGATGAAGCAGCGGCGCAACGACTACGACGTGACCAACACGGTGCAAACCACCGATCCGCTCGACGTCGAGGCGGAAATCGGACGGATCTTTCATTTGCTGTATCCGCGTCGGACCGATGGAAGGATCCGTCAGGCAATCGGCGATGCAGCCCGGCTGTTCCGGGGCGAGTACCCGGGCTATGCCGCGTGCGATACCGCTTACCATGATCTGCAGCATACCCTCGATGTCTGTCTCGCGATGGCACGCATCATGGCGGGCTACGTCCGCGAAGAACGAAACGGGATCATCGATGCGGATCTTTTCGCATTCGGGGTGATCGCCGCGCTGTTTCACGACGCCGGCTACATACGACGCACCAGCGACGCCTTGCATTCGAACGGCGCCGAGTACACAAAGGTTCACGTGACGCGCAGCGGACGGTTTCTGCGCGACTATCTGCGCGAAGTCGGTCTGGGCAAATTCAGCGCTGCCGCAGCTCCCACGCTGCATTTCACCGGTTACGAGCGAGCGGCACAGCGGATCCGCGTGCCGGATCCCGTCTTTCGGCTCATCGGCAACATGCTCGGTTCCGCCGATATCATCGCCCAGATGTCCGATCGATGTTATCTCGAGAAATGTTACGGCCGGCTGTACCCGGAACTCGTCGTGGGTCAGGTCGACCGCAAGAAGCACGCCGACGGCCGCGAGGAGCTCATCTTCACCTCGGCGGAAGATCTCGTGCTGCGCACGCCGCAGTTCTACCAGACGGCCATGAAGCGGCTGCACCAGCAGCTCGATGCCATGATGCGTTTCGCAGCCGAGCGTTCGGAGCAGCGCAATCTCTACGTCGATGAGGCCGAAAAGAACATTCAGTACGCGCGGCGGCTAGCGAGCGACGGCGGGATCAGCGGACTGCGCCGCCAGCCGCCCGGCGAGCCGGATCCAGAGCGCGGTCATGCCGTCGACATGCCACGGTCGAGGCGCCGCCCGGCGCCCTGACCGGGCACCATGCGACAACGTTGCAGCATCAGTGAAGATGTTTGTGGCGGGTGTGGGGGAGATGTTCGGAGTTCTGCAACTCGCCGAGCTTCTTACGATCCGACCAGTCCTGGTCGAATAGCTCGTTCACGACCGACGCGACACGCTCGATGGCGTCCTTGCCGAAGTGGCGCCCGAGCAGGTACTGCACGTCTTCGATCATCCGAACGCGTTGTGCCTCGTGGATCGTCTCGGGCGACGGGCCGACGAAAATGAGTTGCGACTCGTCCTGTCCGTCGTCGTGGAAATAAGTGAGCTCGATGACGGTCGTGCCGTCGGTGAGCGGCCCGAGCGTTTGCATCGATTCTTCCACGCAACGGTGGAAATTGCGCCCGACTTCCCCCGTCCAGCAAATGACGAGCTCGCGTCCGCTCGTATCGAATGTGATGCCGGGCTCTTCCTGTTCGAGGCTGCGCGCTTCTTCCATCGAATCGATGTCGAGGTAGTTGAGCCACGGCCTCAACGCAGATTCGATCTGGCCGGCGGTGACTCCCTTCAGGAAGCGCAGGTTGCCGTGCACGTGAACTTCGGTACGCATACTTGCCCCCGAAAATTAGAGTATTTGAACAAAAACGGCGGGTGGGCTCAACCACATGCTGCAGCGTGGGTCGTTCGGGCAGTCACGCCTGTGGCGCGGATATAATCCGCGCGCAATTTGGAGATCCGGGTCGATCGCCTTTCGGAAGGGGGCATCTCGTCCCAACGGGGGCACGCACCAGGCCTGGAATCGACACCATCGTGCATACGACGAGCACTGGGATCGACGACCTGTTCCCGGGTTTCGCGGTGATCTTGACCGGCCAACGGCCGCACCGGAACGAGGAAGGAAGGGCGAAAAGTGGGAAGCAGACGGTTCATGGGTTTGTTTGGAGCGGCTCTCGCTGCTGTTGTTATCGGCGCGCCGCGGTCCGGCGCAGCGCTCGCCGCCGAGCAGGCAGCGAGCGAGTACGCTTTCGAACCGGTCATCGGCATGCCCGGGAAGGACGTCGTCTGGGTCCCCACGCCACCGCAAGTGATCGATTTCATGCTCGACATGGCGAAGGCGACGCCGAAGGACTTCGTGGTGGATCTTGGCTCCGGCGACGGACGCATCGTGCTCGGTGCGGCCAAGCGTGGCATCAAGGCGCGTGGCGTGGAACTCAACGCCGACCTCGTTCAACTATCGAAAGAGGAGGCGGA
>JBIKKL010000653.1:0-3113 GCA_044360365.1 Burkholderiales bacterium
TCGAGCAGCGATGCCGCAGTTACATTACTGAGTACTCCATCGTCCGTACCATCGGCCAGCGCCACGGGTGCGCGCCAATCCCACAATGCGGCAAACAAGGTTCCCTCGTTGCCGGTACGACTATCGACATATCCGATGTTCGCGAGGGTCTGGACGATGTCGGAGTAGCCCTCGGCCAGCGCTTCGAGAACCATCCGATCCGGATGGATGCCGCGATTGAGCAGCCACTCTTCCAGCGCCGTGTCGCCGTCGAGGGCGGGGCTCGGGGTGGCGTTGATGTTGTATGTCGTACCCGCGAACCCGGGGATGAAAAGCAGCGGCCGGTCGACCACGGTTTCGACCGATGCGAGCGTAACGCCACCTGTCGTCCCGGCTTGATTGACCACGGTGTCGGCGTTTCCGCTGCCACCATCGAAGCTCACCGTCGCCGTGCCGGATGCGCCGATCGTGAGCCGGTCGTTGCCTCCACCACCGTTGATCGCCACGGTCGAGGCGAAGCCGCTCGTCAAATCAAACTCATCTGAAACTGCGCCGCCGGTCAGCGTGGCAATGCCGCTGAACGCAATCGTCGGCAGCCCGAACGCGTCAAGTGTGCCGCCATTCGAAGCGCTCAAATTCCAGGTGGTCGCCAGGTCGGGACCGACCAGCGTAATGTCGGCCGCGACGTTTCCGATGATGTTCGTGATGCCGGCAACGGCCGTCCCGTTGTCGCCGGTGGCCGTACCGGACACATCGAGCGATCCGTTCGAATTGACGCGGATGGTGATCGTCTGACCATTGTTGGCGCCGGCTGACAAGTCCAACGTCGGCGGCGAGGTAGAAGCACTGGTGATTCCCTCGACGGCCGCCGCACTCCCACCACCGATGGATCCGAGCAGCACGCGCTCGCTTCGTCCGAAATACTCCGACATGACGGCGATGCCCGAGTCGTGATCGAACCCGAGCACATGGCCGACTTCGTGGACCATGACGGTAAGCAGGTCGACACGTCCGTACGCCGGCCCAAGCGGAGATGCTGCAATGCGCCACTCCAGGCCGTCGATCAGAAATTCGGAGGCGTCATCGGGCGTGGGATCGACGAACCAGCCGCGTCCGCCGGCGTCGGTATCGATGCTGATCTGGAAGCCTTCGGCCCAGCCAAGCTGACCTGCGGGTAGATCGACGACGGATACCTGAATCTGGGCGAGACGCTGGGACTGGAGTTGGGTGAGTCCCGTCTGCGTCCAGAGGCCGAGCGCCTGCTGCAGGAGGGGCTGGAGATCAGCATCGGAAACGGCAACTGCGCCGCCGTCGACGCCTTTCACGTCATCGACAGAGGCTTCCACCGCTGCGTTATCGCCGTACAAAAGGAATGACCGCCCTCCTTCGTCTCCCTGGGGCGAATCACTTGCAGCCAACTCGTTGTTATTGTTCGATGCCGTGTCTGCGGCATTTTCAGAAGCGACATCACCCGGCGGCCCCCGCGGAAGCTGGGCGCCCGGATAGTCGACGCACGCAATTCCCATGTCCTCCGCAGGACGAATCTTCTGATTTGCTTCCGTGTCCTGGATATCGGAGACCACTGAAGGCGTGGCAATGGTCTCGGATATCGAGGATGAGGCAACGGCGTGTTCCGATTCGAATGCTGGCTGAGAAGGCAGCGCCCCTGACTCCTCGGGGGCCGATCCCGGGTCGCCGGATCCTGGCTCGCTCCCCCAACCCGCGCCCCAGGAAACGCTCGGCGCCGAGGATGTTGCACCGCCAGAACCTTTGCCCGTGGCCGCTGCGATTTCAGCGCTCGTCGCTGCATCGAGCTGTTGAACGTGCACATCGATCTGGGCTGAACTCCCATCGTCGCCCTGGGCGGCAAGGCGCGCAGCTTCGGCGAGCAAAGGATTGTCAGCAGAGAGGAGCACACGCGGCTCGAGTTGCTCGAGCTTGAACTCCGGTCCCGAGGGACTCTTCGATATTGTCGAAGACGGACGCGCGCCAAGGCGCGCCTCCTCCTCGTAGGGAGGCGACGAGCGCAAGCGCCTGGTCAACCAACCTAGCAAATCGAACCCCTAAAGTCCCGTCCGTCGCCGCCGTTACCAAAGCGGGTAGTAGACATCCCGCGAGGCAACAACCCGACGCAATCCCCCCCCCGAAACCGACGATCTGCCGAGCGGGAAGAAGGACGTAACGATCGACGCGCCGTCGCGACCCCATCGAAACGATGGAGGTCGACGGTTCGTCGAGCAGACTGTCGAAGGTTATGTCACGGGTACGGGCGATGCAAGTGCCTTTATCGGCCTCTGTTTGCGCTCGCCGTTTCAGATTAGCTTAACTAACCCCATTTCCGTACTGCCATGACCGCAACCCTGGGTTACACGCCGGGCGCCAACCCTGGGTTGGAACGCAGGTTTTAACCCAGGGTTGGACGGACGCGCACTCCGCTGCCCCCCCCGCTCCGTCGCCAGGGATTCCGACCGTGTCCGCTCGTAGGCTCGGTGCAGCGCTTCATGCACGAGATGGAATAAGTCCCGTGGTCGATCCGTCCTTCGACGAGTGACCTGTTGTTCTTGAGCACAGCGCCGACCGCGCGCGACACGTGTTGACCCTCGTCGTCTGGCGACCACAGGCCGCTCCCCCGATCATCATCGATACCGAGCCGTCAGTTGGTCGGTGTTCGCGCAGTTCCGTCGGCCATTACCCCGATCGCGACTGCGGCCTGGTTACGGATGATTCACCCGTCGAGGAGCCACCGGGTTCGAGTTCGGTGCATGGGGAGAGGTAATCGATGCCCTCCCTTCGGTGGCTCCCGGGCAGTCCCGGATCACGCCAGTGCCGTCCGTGCTCTTCGAACTCATGTCGGCGGCTCGACGTGGATATCGCCGCGCCCTGCATCTCGAGATGACGCCCCAGAATTCAGCAAGCGCATCATGCTGTGTCGCAGCATTCTCTCCCCTGAGTTCGCTCCGTGTGGATCCTGACGAAGACACGGCGAGCGCGTAATGGACCATATTGTGATCTACTTATCTGGTGCTTCCCGCGGAGTGACGGGCTGCGTATATTTCATCAAAACGCCCCAAGTGATCCATTCAGGCGACCGGAAACGTAGCCGATTAAGCTCTTCACGGGGGCGACGCACACCT
>JBIKKL010000007.1:0-25427 GCA_044360365.1 Burkholderiales bacterium
CACCGGAGCTGCCGCCGCGATCTGTGCACCATCGACCAGCGCGATATTGATCGTGCGCGCCGCGGACCGCGTCGGCTGGACGAGAAAGCTGTCCCCCGTCGCCGGGGTACCCGAGGCGAGCGTGATGCTCACTCCATCGATGGTCTGCGGCAGCGATGCGAACACGCTTGAAGTTCCATCCGACACCCGCGTGATGGTGTAGTTGCCCGTGTCGTACCCCACACGGTAGTCGCTCGCCAACAGCGCTGTCGCGTCGACGATGTCCGCAGTGACCGTGGCCGTTCCTGCGTTGCTGCCTCCACTGATCACTTCGGGTGGCGTGACCGAGAAGAAGACGCCGCCGGCCTGGCCGCTCAGATCCTGACCGAGCCGATGCTGATCGTTGAACTGGTAGGCGAGCACCGTCGCGATGCGACCCAGCGAAGTCAACGCACCATCCAGTTCGTCGCGCTGGAACGCAAGCACGGCCCCGAGTTGCCCGCCGGTCAGGCTCGGTGTAACGATCGCCGTACCACTGGCGCTGGCATAGCCGACATCGACCCGGCGCACGTCCTCTGTGGAGATCGTCACTTCCAACGAAAGCGGCACATCCCCAATCACCAGGTTCTGGCCGCTGCCGATCATGACGTTGATCGAGCCGTCGGATTGCGCGACGGTGGAAGCTCCGGTGAGCTTGTTGAGCTGCGATACGATCTCGTCGCGCTGATCGCGCAGATCGTTCGCTGCATGAGCCCCTCCGGCAGCTTCGGCGACGACCACGCTGCGATTGAGAGAGGCAATTTCCTTCGCCAGACCATTGATGGAGGTCACCAGGTCCTTGACCTGGCTGTTGGCCGCCAGGAACATGCCCGACAGCCGCTGCTCGAGTGCATGAAAGCGGGTCGTCAACGTCGATGCGCCGGAGAGCATGCCTTGCCGCGTAGCCGCCGAGTTCGGGTCGGACGCCAGTTCATTCACCGTATTGAAGAACTCCGACAGCGCCGGGGTCAGGCCGGAGTTCGGATCGGCCAGCAGATTGTCCATCTGCGCGATCTGCGACTGATACGCCGACAGGTACGCCAGTCGCCCCTGCGACGCGGACACCTGACTGTCGAGGAACTGGCTATAGGCACGCGTCACCGTGTTCACGTTGACACCGGTACCGAAGACGCCGTCGCCGGAGATGTTCGGAAAGCTCGCCTGCAGCACGACGCTCTGGCGGTGATACCCGGGTGTGGACGCATTGGCGATGTTGTGCCCGGTGGTGGCGAGATTCACCGAGGCCGCGTTCAGCCCGGTCAGTCCGATGTTGAAGACACTGCTTCCCATACGTCGTCCGTTCTTTCAGTTTCTCAGTATCGGCACTGCCGCAAAGCTGCTGAACGTCCTACCCGGTCAATCCCGAGCGCATGATCGAACCGGTGATCACGCGTGTGAGCTTTTCCGCATAGTTCGGATCCGTCGCATAGCCAGCCTGCTGCAATCCGCGCGCAAACGCGGCGGCATCCGTGCGCTCGTTCAACACTTGCGCATAGCGGGGATTGGCTGCCAGGAGATTCGCATAGTCCTTGAACGCTTCCGCGTACGAGCTGTAGGCGCGGAACTTCTCGACCGTTTTCACAGCGGACCCGTTCACGTATTCCGTGGTCAGCACATCCGCTGTCGGACCGGACCAGCCTTTCGTGGCCTTGATGCCGAACAGATTGTGGCTGGCGCTTCCGTCGGCCATGCGAATTTCGCCCCGGCCCCAGCCGCTCTCGAGTGCGGCCTGACCGAGGATGAAGTGCGGTGCAATGCCGGTCGACCGCGCGGCTTCCTGTGCATGCGGCCAGAGCTTGCCGATGAAGCTGCGGGCAGCTTCGGGAAGCGACGCAGGTCCGGCCGACGCCCCGGACTGCACGGGCGGCAAGCTGTTCGCCGGCGCAGGTGGCGTTGTCGCCGCCGGCGACAGGGTCGCCCCACTCGCAGAATCGCTCGCACCGGCGCCTCCGACTGCAGCACTGGCCTCGGACGGCGCACTGCGGCCCAACTGCTTGACCATGATGTCGGCCAGCCCGATGCCGCGCTTCGCCAATGCGACACCCAGCTGTTGGTCGAGCATCGACTTGTACATCTTGGTGTCCTGCGAATCGCTGGTGCCGGCGGCGTCTGCCGCTTCGCGCATGCTCTTCAGCATCATCTGCATCATGAGCGCCTCGAACTGCGAGGCCGCCGAGTGCAAGGCCTTCTGCGGATCGGCACGCGCCTCTCGTTTCAGCGTATCGACGCTGCCGACGTCGAGGGCGAACTTGGACGTCAGATCGGATGCATTGATCATGGCGAAGTCGTCTCGTTCGTCAGATGATTTCCAGATCGGCCCGCAACGCGCCGGCCGCCTTCATCGCCTGCAGGATCGACAGCATGTCCTGCGCCGTGGCCCCCACCGCGTTCAGGGCCTTGACCACTTCGGCAAGCGACGCACCGCGCATCATCGTCAGCTGGCCCTTGTCCGCCTTGATCTCGATGTTCGAGCGCTCGGCCTGGACCGTCTGTCCCTGCGAGAACGGCTTCGGCTGGCTGACGATAGGCTCCGTCGAGACGATGACCGACAGATTGCCGTGCGCCACCGCACAGGATTCGACCTGCACGTTGCGGTTGAGCACGACGGAGCCGGTGCGTGCGTTGACGATCACCTTCGCCATCGACGCCCCTGGCGTGACATCGAGACTTTCCAGCCGCGCGAGAAAGCCGACGCGCCCGTTGCTATCCTCGGGTGCCCGCACCTTCACCACACGGCCGTCCATCGCCTCGGCAGTCCCTGGAAACGCCACGTTGATCGCCTCCACCACGCGCTGCGCCGTGGTGAAGTCGGTCGCATTCAGTTCGACGTAGATGTGACCGCTGTCGCCGATCGCACTCGGCACCGCACGTTCGACGAGACCGCCCGCGGGGACGCGACCCACGCTGAGGTGATTCACCGTCACCTTGGAGCCGCCGCCTTCCGCACCGACACCGCCGACCAGCACGTTGCCCTGACTCAACGCGTAGACCTGTCCGTCGGCGCCCTTGAGCGGCGTCATCAGGAGCGTACCGCCGCGCAGACTCTTTGCATTGCCGATGGACGAGACCGTGACGTCGATCGCCTGTCCCGGCTTCGCGAACGGCGGCAACGTTGCGGTCACGACGACTGCGGCGACGTTCTTCAACTGCAGGTTGGTGCCCGGCGGCAGATTCACGCCCAGCTGCGTGAGCATGTTGATGATGCTCTGGACGGTAAACGGGGTTTGCGTCGTCTGATCCCCGCTGCCGTCCAGACCGACGACGATCCCATAGCCGATCAACGGGTTGCCCCGAACGCCCTGGATGTTGGCGAGATCCTTGATGCGCTCCCCGGTTGCGCCGGTGGCACAGAACAGGCCGACCAGTATCAGGCAGATCGCGCGTACGAACTTCATGAGGACCCTCTCACCCGATTCAGAACGGAAGGACATTGAGGAAAAAGCGCGCCAGCCAACCCATGGTCTGCGCCTCGTCGATGTAGCCGTTGGCGCGATATTCCATCCGGGCGTCGGCGACCTGGGAAGAAGAAACGGTATTAGCCGTCGTCACCGTCGACGGGTTGACCACCCCGGAGAAGCGGATGAACTCCGACCCCTGGTTCAACCCGATCTGCTTCTCACCAGACACGAGCAGGTTGCCGTTGGGCAACACCTCGGTCACGGTGACCGTGATGGTGCCGATGAAATCGTTGTTGCTCGTCGCCGCGCCTTTGCCGTCGAACTTGTTCGCCGACGACGCATCCAGCGATGATCCGAGCAGACTCTTGCCGGGCAAGCCGGAGAGACCGTTGACGCCGAACGTGCTGGCCTGATTGCGCTCTGCGGTCGAGTCGGACTTCTTGCTCGCCGCCGTTCGCTCGTTGATCTGGATGATGAGCACATCCCCGAGCTGGCGGGCACGCCGATCCTCGAACATCGGACGATAGCCATGGAACGGCTGGGCCGGATGGGCGGCCTGGTAGATGGAGCCGCTCGCCGCCACGAACTGCGGCTGCGCAACAGGTGCCGGGCGCGCCGTCATCGGCTGATGGATCTGCGTGGGCGGCACGGTATTGCATCCGGCTGCGGCAAGGCAGGTCAGAACGAAGAAGCAGGTATCGACGATGCGTCGGGTCATGGCGGTTCCTACAGTTGGCTCAGACGCTGCAGCATCTGATCCGAGGTCTGGATGGCTTTCGAGTTGATCTCGTAGGCACGCTGGGTCTGGATCATGTTCACCAGTTCTTCCACGACGTTCACGTTCGATGTCTCGGCATAGCCCTGGTTGAGCAGGCCGACCCCGTTGGTGCCCGGCTGATTGGCCGACGCGGTACCGGACGCCGTCGTTTCCGCGAAGAGGTTCTCCCCCAGGCTGAGCAGCCCGCCCGGATTGACGAAGTTGGCGAGCTGGATGGTGCCGATCTGCGTGGTCGTCGTCGTCCCGGCGCGAACCACCGAGACCGTGCCGTCGCGACCGATGGTCACGCTCTGCGCGTTTGCGGGTATCGTGATCGCAGGCTGGAGGGCGAACCCGTTAGAGGTCACCAGTTGGCCGTTGGCGTCGGTACGCAGCGAGCCGTCGCGCGTGTAGGCCGTCGTTCCGTCGGGCATGAGGATTTGCAGGAAGCCCTGACCCTGAATCGCGATGTCGAGCGGATTAGCCGTCTGCTGCAGATTGCCCTGAGTGAAGATGCGCTCGTTGGCGACCGGACGCACGCCGGTACCGATCTGCAGACCGGTGGGGATCTGCGTTTGCTGCGAGGACTGTGCCCCCGGCTGCCGCAACGTCTGGTAAAGCAGGTCTTCGAAGACGGCGCGCGAGCGCTTGAACCCGTTGGTGCTGACGTTGGCGAGGTTGTTCGAGATGACGTCGATGTGCATCTGCTGCGCATCGAGGCCGGTCTTGGCAATCCACAGTGAACGAAGCATTTAGGTATCCTGGTCGGTCGATTCGATGCGTTGCGTCAGCGGTTCATGGACAGAAGCTGGTTCGCCTGCCGATCGTTCTGATCGGCGTTCGACAGCATCTTCATGTGCGTTTCGAATGCGCGTGCGTGGCTGATCATCGCCACCAGCTGTTCGACGGCATTCACGTTCGAGCTTTCGATGGCCGCGGAAGCGACCACCACGTTGTTGTCGGCCGGTGCAACACCGCCATCCTTCAGGCGAAACAGCGCGTCCTGACTGCGAACGAGGTCGGCTTCGGGCGGATTCACGAGCTTCAATCGGCCCAACACATTGACCGCCCCACGCCCGTTCGACGGCACCGCCGAAACGGTGCCATCCTTCGCGATGGTCACGTTCACGTCCGGCGGGATGGCGATCGGCCCGCCGTCCCCCATGACCGGCAAGCCTTGCGAGTTCACCAGAATGCCGCCGGCGCCGACGTTGAGTCCGCCGGCACGTGTGTAGCCTTCCGAACCGTCGGCCGCCTGAACCGCGAGAAAGCCCTGCCCCATGATCGCGACATCGAGCGGGCGGCCCGTCTGCTGGATGGCACCCGGGCGAAAATCGGTGCCGACCGTGGAATCGACGACATACGAGCGCGTTGGCATCCCTTCGCCGAACAGATGCACGGCGCGCAGCGCGTTCATCTGTGCCCGAAAGCCGGTACTCGTGACGTTGGCGAGATTGTGGGCGACCGTGGCCTGCGCCTCCAGCGCATGGCGCGCTCCGGTCATGCTCACGTAGATCAGTCGGTCCATGGCGTGTCGTTATCCGAGGGTGGGCGCTAAGACGATCAGCGTAAGTTGACCAGCGTTTGCAACACTTCGTCTTGCGTCTTGATGCTTTGTGCATTGGCTTGGTAGAAACGCTGCGCGGTGATCATCGCGACGAGTTCGGCCGTGAGATCGACGTTCGAATCCTCGACCGCCGAGGACTGCACCACACCGAGCGACCCGCTTCCCGGCACGCCGATGACCGGCAAACCGGAATCCGGCGAATCGGCCCACTGGTTCTGACCGAGCGACTTCAACCCGTTGGGGTTGGCGAACTGGGCGAGAACGATCTGCGCGAGATCCTGCGACTGACCATTGGTATAGCGGCCCTTGATCGTGCCGTCGGCACCGATGTTCACGCCCGCCAGACGTCCCGATGCGTAGCCGTCCTGGAACAGCGAGTTCACGCTGAAGGGCGAACCGAACTGCGTCATCTCCGACATGTCGAGCGCGAAGGATATCGGTGAAGTCGCGCCCCCCGAAATCGTGAGACTCGTCGTGACCGGCATGGTCGTGGTGAGCGCACCGTCGGGATCGAAGTTGAGCACCAGCGGATTGCCCGGGCCGCCGCCCAGATCCACGTTGGTGGGTGCTGTGCCGTCGACCGAAGCGTAGATGTTCCACTGGCCGGAGCTCGCCGTCTTGACGAAGTAGTAGCTGAAGGTGTGATCGTTGCCGAGCGAGTCGTACACCGACCCGGACGTCGTGTTGTTGTAGCTGCGCGGATCAGCGAAATTGAATGGCGTCGACGTGGGCTGGGTCGCATCGGCATCGAGGTTCGCGCCGAAGCGGAACACCGAGGTCACCAGCGGCGGAATGTCCGAAGTCGAAAGCCGGATATCGATGGGCGCCGTCGCAATGATGTTGGCAGACGCATCGGTGCCATAGCCCGTCACGCGCTGGTTCTCCGTATTGACGAGATAGCCGTCCGGATCGAGGTGGAACTGACCGTTGCGCGTAAAGCTGATCGTTCCGTCCTTGCTCACCCGAAAGAACCCGTTGCCGTTAACTGCGACGTCGAGCGGATTGTTGGTCCCCGTGACGTTGCCTTGCCCGAACTCCTGGGACACGGCCGCGATCTTCGAGCCGATACCGACCTGGCTGGCGCCTGCCCCGTTCAGGGAGCTTGCAAACACGTCGGCGAACAGTGCGCGCGAACCCTTGAAGCCGACGGTCGCCGCGTTGGCCACGTTGTTGCTGATGACGTCGAGGTTCTTGCTCGCGCTGTTCAGGCCGCTCAAGCCTTGCTGGAATGCCATGTGACGATGCTCCTGGTATGTATCCTGGTCGGGCCGGCTGGGGGCCCATGGGTTGTCCGTCTACTGCACGCGGGAGATCTGACTGAACTTCACCGCGCTGCCGCCATCGAGTATCAGCGTCGAATCCGCGCCCGATACGCCGACGCCGGTCACCTTGCCGACGACATACGGCGTCGACGGGATCGACTTCGTGCCGACGCTCGCATTCACGGCAAAGCTGTAGGTCCCGTTGTCGAGTCGACGACCATCGAGACCCTTGCCGTCCCAGGTGAACTTGTTCATGCCCGCGACAGGACGATCGAGATCGAGCTTCGCGACGATGTTGCCTGCAGCGCCATAGACGAGGACCGAGGCCTTCTCCGCGGCCTGGTCGAGCTCGACCGCACCGGTGGCGCCGCCATCGATGAGGTTGAGCTTCGAGCTCGGCGCCATCACTTCGCGCCCGATCATCGTCACGTTGCTCATGGCCTGCGAAGCGCTCATCTGACTCGACATCGCCTTGGCGAGGTCGGTCATCGTCGTGTTGAGCTTGTCGATGCCGCTCACGGTGCTGATCTGCGACAGCTGAGTCGTCACCTGCGCATTGTCCATGGGACTGAGCGGATCCTGGTGCTTCAGCTGGGTCACGAGCAGCGTAAGAAAACGGTCCTGGATCTGGTTGGCGCTGGTCGCCGCCAACGGCGCCGTCGCCGTACTGGTCGAACCGAACAAGTCCTGAATTGCGGTAGCCATGTCGTTCGTCTCTTTCTCGTTACTGGCCGATGGAAAGCGTTTTGAGGGCGAGCTGCTTCGCGGTATTCATCAACTCGACGCTGGTCTGGAAGGAACGCGACGCCGAGATCATGTTCACCATCTCGTCAACGACGTTGACGTTGGGCAGCGTGAGGTAGCCTTGCTCGTCCGCGGCAGGGTGCTTCGGATCGAACACCCGCTTCAGCGGCGACGCGTCCTCGATCACCTGTGAGACACGCACGCCATGCACCGCCGGCGCTCCCGTTGCCAGCGACTCGAAGACCACCTGCTTGGCGCGATACGGCATACCGGTGGACGATACGGTGCTCTCTGCGTTGGCGAGATTGCTCGCGACGGCGTTCAACCGCTGCGACTGCGCCGTCATCGCAAGCCCGGCGATCTTGAAGATCGGATCCATGAATAGTCTCCTAGCCCTGGATGGCCGACAGCAGGCCCTTGATCCTGGCGTTGATGAAAGTGAGCGATGCTTCGTAACGCATCGCGTTGTCGGCGAACTGCGCACGTTCGACATTGACGTCGACGGTGTTGTTGTCGATGCTCGCCTGCGTCACCGCGCGATAGACCAGCGGTCCCGCAGGCGTACTGCCCTGGATCGGCATCGCACTCATATGACGGGAGGAGGTTTTCAGCATCGATCCAGGCTCCTGCGTCTGTGCGCCCGAGGCCCGCGTCAATGCCGCCTTGAAATCGACATCGCGAGCCTGATAGCCCGGGGTGTCCGCGTTCGCAATGTTCGAAGCGAGCACCTGACCGCGGTAGCCGCGCACGCTGAGCGCCGTCTGGTGCAGATTGAACATCCGGTCGATTGCGTTCGTCATTGAAGTTGTCCGTGAGTGCTGCCGTAGATGCATCGGGTGTGCCAGCATCGTATGCGTCTCCACAGTTCGGTCGACCCCCGATAAACCCGGCAAACGCCAGTCATTTCGCTCTCGACCGGCAGTCGGCGGCAACAGGACGGCAATCGTTGCCGCGAAGCCTCGAACTGGATGCAAAAGCACGTGCAATTCCACGGATGGCCGGCGCCATGCAATGCATAGAATGGCTTGCATGAAACGACTCACACTACTTTTCACGATGATCGGAGCGTCAGGCGTTGGTGTCCCCGCGCTCGCCACCCCGAACAACGCACGGCAGGACCTCGGTCAGATCGTTCGCGTCGTCGAAAATTTCGTCCGCAGCGAATCGGCCGGACTGCCCGGTCAGGTATCGTTCAGCGTGACCGCGCTCGACAACCGCCTGTCTCTGCCCGCATGCCCGGCACCCGAAGCATTCCTTCCGGCCGGCAGCCGACTCTGGGGACGCAGCACCGTGGGAGTGCGTTGCGTATCCGGCACGCCCTGGACGGTGTACACCTCGGTTCAGATAGAAATCAGCGGGGAGTACGTCGTCACCGCCCGTCCGATCGCCCGCGGCGAGTCGGTCACGCTCCAGGATCTCGCCTCGATGCGGGGCGATCTGGCCAAACTGCCCGCAGGCATCGTCGTCGATCCGATGCAAGCCGTCGGCAAGCAGATCGCGATCAGCATGGGCGCAGGTCAACCCGTGCGACAGGACATGCTGAAGTCGCCGAACGTGGTGGTCCAGGGTCAGGGCGTCAAGCTCATCAGCGAAGGACCCGGCTTTCGCGTCAGCACCGAAGGGCAGGCCCTGGCGAACGCGGCGGACGGTCAGTCGGTGCAGGTACGTTCCCCTTCGGGGCAAACGGTTTCCGGCATCGCCCGACCCGGCGGCGTCGTCTTGGTGCGGTATTAGTTCAACTCGTTGATAAGCAGCACGATAACAATGCTTGCGTGAAAAACTGCCTGAAATCCTAAAGGCAGGGACGCAGCGGCCGTAACTGCGGTTGTGACGGTGGTATGGGAAAGGATTCAAGTTGTTTCCCTTATGGCCGTAACTCTTGCACTACGTGCATTTGAAAAAGCGAGGAAGTGATCGTGAAGATCGATGGAAATCTGCGCTCGATACAAAGCGGACAGGTATCCGAAGGGCAGCAGGGGCGCAGCAGCAAGTCGGGCGGCGCCACCGCGAGCCAGCCGGGTGCAGGCAGCGGTCCGCGTGTTCAGTTGAGCCCGCTCGGATCGCAGTTGGCCGGGATCGAGCAGAGTCTGGCCAGCGTGCCGGTGGTCGATACGCAAAAGGTCGAAGAGATCAAGCAGGCAATCAGCGACGGCAAGTTCAAGGTGAACCCCGACGTGATCGCCGACAAGCTGCTCGAGACCGTACGCGAGTTGATCCAGGCCCAGAAGGGCTGACCTCGTCGCCACACGAAGTAGCGACGGGGCGTTGCATGCGCCCGACCGACGAAATCACCGGTCGGGACCGCATCGCTTGATCGGATGAGGAACGAACGAGCCATGCCCGATACCGATACGCAATATCTCGACGTGCTCGAACAAGAGCGCGTGCGGGTGCGGGATTTCCTGCGTCTGCTGGAGCGCGAACAGGCCGCACTGGTCGCGGGGGACCACGATCACTTGATGGCCTTTACCGAACAGAAGGCTGCGCAGATTCTCGAGCTGCGCCGCATCTCCGACAGTCGCAGCAAGCTGTTGGCGACCCATGGCCTTCGCGCCGACCGCGACGGCATGAGCGCCTGGATCGAACAGACAGCCGATCCGGAAGTCCGCCGCATCTGGGACGACATCAAGGGATTGGCCGCGCAGGTTCGCGCCACCAACGAAATCAACGGCGCCCTGGTTGCTGCGCGACTCAAGCACAATCAGGCCGCCATCACGGCACTCCAGGCGGCCGCCAAGACCTCGGGGGTCTACGGCCCCGACGGCGCAGCACGGCTCACCGCCAGCAACAGCACTCGGCAGCTCGCGAGCGCCTGATACGCCGCCGGCTTACGCCTGCGTACCCAGCACGCACGCGAGGCGCCACCAGGTACGCGCGACACGTTCGAGGAACGGTTGCGGCCGAAACCGGTGCGCCAGGAAGTACATCGGCAGCCGGGTCGCGCCGAAGTCTGCGACCGCTGAGCGTACGCCTGCGTACCAGGTCTTCGTGTCGAATTCGACGGCCGCACGACGCTCGATCGCCCGGCGGTGCACGTCCAGCCAATGCCGGATCGTGGCCGACTCGGCATCCGGCGGGAGGACGAACGCCAGAAACTCCACGACATCGCGCTGGGGCAATCCCCAGGCGGCCAATTCCCAGTCGAACGCACAGAGCTTCGGCCCCAGTGGCGTGTCCCGTAGGACGAAGTTACGCGGATTGAAGTCGCCGTGAATCAGCGTATGCGGCTGACCCGCTTGTGTTCGGTGCTCTGTCGGCAGGCTGTCGCAAGCGCGCTCATGCGTTTCGCGCCACGCCGGCCCCAACCACCGACCGAGCCACCGACCGGCGTATCGACCCAGCTCCGCCCGCCAGAGTCGCGCTTCATCGCTCGCGCCATCGGCATGCATCCCCTGCATTGAAGTGCGGGCCAGCTCGTGTTCCATCCCATGGGCATGAAGTGACGCAATACCCTGGAGCACGCATTCGATGAACGGCGCCTTCCATTGCACCGGACCATCGACCGCGTTGGACAGCACCGTGCGGGAAACACGTTCCAGCACCAGGGTCGGCGCGTAGCCATCCAGGATACCGAAGCAGAGCGGCATGGCAGCACGCCACGCAGGCGGTGCACCCGCATAACAGGCGACTTCACGCTCGGCGCTGCCCGCCAACTCGCTTTGCTCGCGATACCCGGCGAACGCGCGGCCGAGCGCCGGATCGCAGAGCTTCGCTATATCGTGGGCGACCTCGAGCACCACGGCGTCGGGCAGCTTGCGTTTGAGCACGAGATCGAGCCGCGCGGTCGCGCCGTTCGCGCGACGCACCGTCACGCACTGCCGCTGCATGGCGTAGTCGGCCCCGGCGCGCCAGGCGCCAATCTCGCCGATCAGACTGTGCTCGCTGCCGAACTCGGCCGCGGTCGTCTCCAGCACACGCAATTCCGGCTCGTCGAAGTACCGCTGCAGCACGCTCTCGACGGGGACAACGCGCCTTTCGCGCGCAGTCACCGGACTGCCTGCCTTCGATCGAGCCACAGGTTCGATGTGCCCCGTCGCAGTCCAGCGGTCGAAATAGCGTTCGAGCAGGCGGGCGCTCAGACGAGGACACTCGACCCCCAGTCGCGTCAGCGCGAGTTCGGAATCCGCCGCATGCAGTTCGCGAACGTGCGGACGGGCATAGAGTTCGGCGAGATGTCGCCCGTCTTCCCGCGGCGGGGTGTGCAGCAGGAAGCCGCGCAGTGCCTGCAGCGGATGTCCGTCGTGGGCGTCGCGCCGCACATGGTCGACCCAGGCGGCGTACGGTTCGAGCTTCACCTCGTAACCGCGCAGGTTCATCCAGAGCACGACTTCCGTCCAGCGTGCAGGATGCGGATTGCGAAGATGCATGACCCGCGACACGCCGGGCTCGCGGACCGCCACGCGAGCAATCGCGCCGGCCACGAAATCGACCGGGCATGCATCGAGTGTCCAATCAAGCTCCGGCGCGCGTCCCAGCGCCACGCAACCTCGCAGCATGCGCGAAAACAGATCGTCGTCGTTGCCGATACCACAATCGCTGCGACCGGCAATGAGCGTCGGTCGGTAGATGGCTGCCGGCAAGCCGCGTGCGCACGCAGCTTCGATCAGGCGCTCGGCCACCCACTTCGTCTGCGCGTAGCCGAGATGCAATCCGCCAGGATCCGCGGTTGCCGCACGCTCGTGCAGGGGATCGGGATTCCGCGTCGAGTATCCGGCTGCGACGCTCGATACGAAGTGCATCGGCTTGACGACTTCGGCACACGCAAACCCGAGCAACGCACGGGTCGCTTCGACATTCACGCCGCTGAGTTGCTCATAGGTTGCGCCCCAATTCACTTCGGCCGCGCAGTGAAGAACGACGCCGGCGCGCTGGGCAAGCGCCCGGTAAGCCGACGGGGGCAGACCGAAGAGCGGCGCGGCGATATCGGCGGCGATCACGCGCACCCGTGTATCGATCGGCGGCATTCCATAGCGCGTGTTCGCGACGGCGACACGTTGTGCAGCCGCGTCATTGTCGGCGGCACGCACCAGGCAGATCACCTCGCTCGCACCCTCGTCGAGCAGCGCGCGCAGCAGATGCACGCCGACGAAGCCATTGGCTCCGGTCAGCAGCAGGCAGCCCTGGGGGCCGGGGGGCAATCGTGCCGGATCGACGATCGGATCGAGGACGGCATCGGAAAGCATGCGCTCGATGCGTCGTTCGTCGTGGCTCGTCGAAGGCAGAGGTGCTTGCACGAGCAACTGGAGCGCGAGCGACTGGATGCTCGGGGCATCGTAAAACGCCTCTTCCGTGAGTTCGAATCGTGTTTGCACCGCTACGGCTTCCGCGAGTTCAAGTGCCGAGAGCGAATCCAGTCCGTAGCGGGTGAGCGGCACGGCTGGATCGATCTCGTGAGGCGCCACCCGCAGACACCGTGCCGCAATCGCAATCAGTACCCGCTCGATGCCCTCGGCCGCCCCCATCAGGGCGTCTCCACTGCCAACGGCATACCGTACGGCACATCGAACCGGGCAATCACGGTCAGGCGATCGTCCGCGTAAGTCTCCCGGCAGCGATAGCGCATGAGCTTGCCGCTGCTCGTACGATGCAGCCCCCCCGGCGCGACGAAAGCCACCGAAGCGAGCGCCACCTCGTTCTCGCGATAAACCTGGGCACGGATCTCGTCGGCCCAACGCTGCCACGATCCGCCGCCGGCACGGGCCGCGTGTATTCCACCTGCCAGCTCGGCAAGTACCACGATGCCTTCGCCCTCCTCTTCATCGCGGCCAAAGGCCGCCACACCCGCGATGCGATGCGGATCGAGGCGCTGCACGCTGAACTCGATATCCTGCGGATGGAGCTTGCGCCCCCGGACGATGATCACGTCCTTCGCGCGTCCCGTCACATAAAGCTCGTCCTCGTGCAGGCACCCGAGATCGCCGGTTCTCAGCCAGAGCGCCGACAACCCATCGATCGTGGCCTGGACGAAGGCCGATGCCGAGCGGGTCGCCGGTCCGAAGTACCCGCGAGCCACACCGGGGCCCGCCACCACGATCTCTCCGATCTGCCCATGCGGCATTGGGAACGTCGACCCGGGCTCGACGACGGCGATGACGACGCCGCGCGCCGGTTTACCGCATGACACCACCGTCCGGGCGTTATCGCCTTCCGTCGACGGCACAAATCGGCCTTCGGCGAGTGACGGCTTCGATACCTCGGCGTAGCGCGGCGATGAAGCCGCAGGGTTCGATGCCGTCACGAGCAAGGTGGCCTCAGCCAGTCCGTAGACCGGACGCAGGGAGGACGCGCGAAAGCCGCAGCACGAGAACGTGTCCGAAAACGCCTGCAGCGTTGCGGCCCTCAACGGTTCCGATCCGCAATAGGCCACCTGCCACGCAGAAAGATCGAGACTCGCGAGATCTTCGTCCTTCACCCGACGCAGACACGCATCGAAGGCAAAGTTGGGTCCGCCGCTCACCGTCGCACGGAACCGGGAGATCGCCCGGAGCCAGCGCATGGGGCGCTGCAGAAAGGCGGTGTGCGAGAACAGCACCGTGTCGTAGCCGCCGTAGAGCGGGGCAAGGAGTCCCTCGATCAGCCCCATGTCGTGATAGGCGGGCAACCACGATACGCCGCAGCTCTCGGGGCCATTCCCCTCCGCCTCGTGGATCGCCGCGAGGTTAGACATCACATTGCCGTGAGTCACGCACACCCCGCGCGGCGACCGCGTCGAACCCGACGTGTACTGTAGAAAAGCCACATCCTCAGGGCGTACCCGAACCCTGGCCTCCGGGGGTGGCGTCTGCGTATCGATGTCGGTTTCGACAAGCGGCAACGCATCGAGCGTCACGTCGTGCACGGCCGCAGCGCGGATGACGCGAGCACCCGACGCACTGGTCAGGAGGCCTGCCGCGCCACAGTCGAGCGCAATCGCGCGCAGGCGTTCGCACCCGCGGCGCGGATGCGGCAGGGCCACCGGCACCGGCACGCACCCCGCATGGATGCAGCCGAAGAAGCCGACGAGAAACTCGAGCCCCGGGGGATACGCCAACAGTACGTTGCGCCCGTCCGGGATCGCGTGCCGAAGTCGCGCCCCAAGCACTGCGGCTGCATGATGCAGTTGAGCATGGCCCAGCCGCACGGTCTCGGTCTCGCCATCGCCGAGGAAGCGATAACCCTTGCTGGATGCATCGCCTGCGGCCCGAAGATGAAGCAGGGAAACGAGATCGGCGCCCGTATTGCTGTTCATCAACGGCTCGCCTCCGTGTTCAACACCGCGTGCCAATGCACGTAGTGGGCATGCACGCGGTCGCGATTGACTTCGACATCGTCCTCGCGCCACGAGGACGTGTCGATCGGCTCACCTGCATGAACATGCACGGTGCCGGGCTTGGCCCCCAGCCCTACACCGGGATCGATCTCGCTCGGAATGCGAATGAACAGGGGCACGATCGGTACGCGCAGACTCGTTGCCAGGTGAAACGCCCCCTTGTTGAAGGGGCCGATGCACCCGGTCGTGACGCGCTCGCCCTCGGGACTCAGGTAGACCGATTCTCCGGTGCGCGCAAGCACGCAGGCCGCGCGCTTGAAGATCCGGCGACGTGTCTCGGGTCGGTCCTGCGGTACCGTCCAGAAGATGCCGATCAGGTAGCCGATGATGCCCAAGGGTACGAGCTTTCGCAGAAAGCCCGACAGGAAGAAGCGAGTGTTAGGCAGCGCCAGGGCGATCAGTACGAACATGTCGATGGTCGATGTGTGGTTCGAGACGTAGACGACTTGCCCCGATGGCCAACCGGCATGCTGGTGAACCACGTACCGCACGCCGAAGATCGCAAGCAGGGTCCGCCCCAAGCCGGCAGCGATCGTTTCGCTGTAGAAGCGCCGCAGACGAAATCCCGTGAGCAGGGCCGCGACGAGCATCGCGAACGCCCCGATGGTCATGACGCAGAGACTCGCCGCCACCTGCAACGCCAGTCGCAATCGCGAAGACGTCGTACGCCCAGGCGCTTCGATCGTGGCGGTACTCATGGCCGAGCCTCCCGTTCGACGACGACCGTCTGCATGGCGAGATTGAGGTGTTTCTCGAACAGCAGCACCGGCGACAGCAGCAGTTCGCCGATGAAGTAAGGGTAGACTGCGCGGGAGAGATTGAGGCCTCGCCCGCGCAAGCATTTGAAAGCGGTGCCTGCGAACAAATAGAAGTACGCCGGGAACGCACCCCAAGGGTGCCACGAGACAACGCGCAGGCCCGCTTTCGACATCATTGCACAGAGCGTGGTGCGATCGAAGACCATCGTGTGCTGGGGCGCCTGCAATCCGGGCCATCGATCCCCGAAGAGCCTGAAACTCGCACTATCCAGTCGCGGCACTTCGATTACCATGCGACCGCCCGGCGCGAGCCATGTCTTCGCGCGTTCGAGGGTTTCCAGCGGTTCGTAGTCGTGCTCGAGAAAGTGCCAGAGCGTGACGAGATCGAAGCTGCCCGGTTCGAAGCACTGGTCCTGCGGCCGACCGCAACGGAAATCGATGTCCCGCATCCAGGGCAGATGCGACAGATCCTTGAAGTCGATGCCCGTCACCCGCGCGCCCGTCTCGCTCGCCACCTTCGCGAGAAACGTCCCGGCGCCGCAGCCGATATCCAGCACGCGACTCGATGGGCTCAGATCGCAACAGGACTGCACCAGTGCGAGTTTGCGCCGGTCGTGTCGATCCATCGCCCAGCGGTAAAGCGGAGTGAAGATCCCGAAATCGCTCTTCTTGCGATGTGCGATGTATTCGTCGTCATACCAGGCCCCGATCTCTCGTGCGGGAATGCGAGGGTTCTGATACACGAGACCGCAGTCGCTGCAACGAACGAACTTGAAGCGCCCGGGCTTTCCGGTGAGATCGTCCTGCGCTTCGATGAAGGGTTGGGCGTTCGTCGAGCCGCAGAGATCGCACGCCGCCGATTCGGTATGCGGCCGTCCGTGAAGTTGGGATGGGCCTTGCGTGCGCCCGACGGTGACGGACGTTGCGGACGCGGGAACGGCTTCGAAGCGAAGCGGACTTGCCGCAGGCTGATCTTGATTGAGCGCAGTCAAGGAGCATCTCCAAAAGCGAGTCGGACGAGAACGATGAGTGCAGCCAGGAACGGCGCGTAGCGACGCGCGCGCTCCACGAATCCTTGCCGAGGTTCCCCGATGCAGGCGAATGCGATGATGCCGGCGACGCCGATGCCGAGGCCCAAGCCCACAGCATCGACCTGCGGCGCGCATGCGAGCATGCTCAGTGTCGAGCCGTGCAGCAGAAGCAGCATGGTCGTCACCGAATGGCGGCGAGGGCCACCATCGAGCAGATCGAAGAGACAGACCGCGGCGTAGATCGCTGCGGCTCCGAGCAGTGTCGTCATGGTCCAGGCAGGTGCGCCCAGGAGCAGCACGAACACGGGGTATTTCAGGAGCACGGCATGCAGATGACACGGGCCCCGTCCAGCGTGGAGACCGTACCAGAAGCCGAGGAACGCGTTGAACAGGACGAAGCCGGTCAGCGCGCTCGAACCGGCGTAGTGGTACAACACAAGCGCGTTCGCCAGCCCGAGGGCCACGCACACCGCCACGACGCTACGGTGTTCGTTCGTACGCGTCAGCGCCCGCTCCGGATGCTCCGAGCGATCCCGACCGACGTCGACGAGATCGTCCCAGAGCCTGAACTGCGCCAATAACAGGAGCGCGATGAACGTTCCGGCGACGAACGATTCCCACCCCGCTGCGCTGCCGAGGGCTGCCGCACCGGCCAGAAGCATTGCCAGCGGACCGAACCGCGTCAGCGACAACCGCTCGGCTCGCCAGGCACGCAGCACGGCGAAACCGTCTGCGAACGCAAGCGATTGCCGGCGATCTTCTAGCACGAACGTCCGACCCACGACACTTACCCTGAACGCAATGCACCGCCGTCGCAGTCGTGAAGTCCATGCCGACAGGCTGCTAGGCATCGAGAAGTCTCACTTCGCCGCGATCCCCGTCCACCTCGATCGATCGTTCGGATGCGATGCGCTCGGTGGCACCGGGCACGCCCACCACGGTGGGGATGCCATACTCGCGGGCGAGGATCGCGCCATGCGACAACATGCCGCCGCGCTCCAGCACCAGACCGCCAATGAGCACGAACGCGGGCGCCCACCCGGGATCGGTTTGACGAGTAACCAGCACATCGCCTTTGCGCAGCGTCCGGGTCTGCGCAACGTCCGTCAGTACCCGTGCCGGACCCACGATGCGCCCCCGGCAAACGCTCGTTCCGACGAGCCGCGAGCCGTCGGTCGGCATCGCTGCCTCCGCGCCCCCGTCCCTCGGGTAATCGCCTGCTTCGGACACCAGAACGTCCGCAGGCCGATGCGCAGCGAAGCTCGCATGGGTGCGCTGACGCAACTCGACGAGCGCACCGACATCATCGGGAAACATCGCCGCCCCGGAGAGCCATTCGTCGAGTTCGGCCATGGTGAGAAAGAACACGTCGCCGGGCGCGGCAATCACCCTGCGCGCTGCGAGCCGGGCACCGAGTTCCAAGGCGACACGGCGCAGGCGACTGTAGAGCAGTGCCTGTTTCAACCGGGCTCGCTCGCGAAGACCGATGGAGGCCTGCGCGGCCGTCATCACCGGTTGCAGCACCGACGCCATCGACGGCCACGGCCACTTGCCGAACAAGGGACGCTTGCCCGCAATGGCCATAAGCTTCCGGGTCGCAGACTCCCGCTCGGCGCGCTGCCCGGCGAGCCTTGCCTGCGGCGCATCGTTCGCCTGCTCGGCGCAACAGCGGACCATGTCGATCAATGCTTCGGGCTGCTCCTGAAAACTCGGCGTCGTGAGCATGAGTTCACCCGAACAGCGAAACCCCCACGCGTGCAAGTACGCATCGAACTGGCGGCCGAAAGCACGAAAGCGCACATCCGAGCGCAGGCGATCGAGAACGACCGGGGCCTCGTGTTCTGCGAACAGGCGCTGCAGTTCCGGATCCGTCGTGACGCAGCGAGCCAGTTGCCACAGCGCCTCCACCGGTTCCGCACTCTTGAGCCCCGACAACCCCTTGAGCAGATCGTTATGCAGGCCCGTGGCGGCATCATCGTCGACCGCCTTCGCAACGAGGGCCTTCAAGACCCCATAACAGACCATCGCTGCGGCATCCGCCAGCGATGCTTCGGTCCAGCGCCGCATTCGAATGTCGACGAAGCCTCGCAGCAGATCCCGCAGTTCGATCGTGTCGAGCTTGGCTAGCCGCTCCGGCGAGGACGAGGTTGCGTATGCATCGACGCGCGCTTCGAACGCACGCACGCGTCGTTCGACGAAGATATACTGCCATGTCGTACGCATAGCGATCCACAACAGCTCCGCCGCATCGCGCGCGCTGCGAACGAAACTGCGATGCCGAACGACCGGCGAGCGCGCGGGATCGGCGGCGCCGGTGAAGTCATCGAACCATGCACACAGCCGATCGCCGAACGGGGCCTCGCGCAGCACCGCATGAATGGCGGTCAGGTTGTAATAGAGCCGCCCCGCATGGACGCCCACGATGCCGGCGAGATCGCCTCGCATGCGCTCCAGCCTCGCCCGCGACAGGCCGAACGCCCGCCCGAGATTGCGAAAGTACGCGCCATAGCCCGGCCCGACGACGGAATAGAGCAAAGGCGAAATCGGATCCGGAAAGTTCTCGTTGACGTTCGCGTTCGACCAGACGACGCGGCGGCTCAGTGCCGACACCGGCGTAGTGATGGGCCGCGCCTGCACGAGCCACACCTTGCCATCGCGATCGATGGCGAACTCGATGTCCTGCGGGCCGCCGAAAAGCCGCTCGGCTGCGAGGGCGGCTTGTGCGAGATCGCGGATGGATCGATCACTGGGCCTTGCGCTGGCCGCCGCATCGACAGTATCGACGATTGCGATGCGATCCCGGTCGATGCGCATGCGCGCCGGCGTGATCTCCCCGGCGACGAGCTTGTCTGCAAGTCCAGCGCAGTATTCGCAAAGCATCGCCTCGCCCTGGCCCGGTTCCGGGCTGCGAGTGAATAGCACGCCGGCAAAGGCGGGATCGATCTGCCGTTGAACGATGACGGCGATCGAGCCGAGAGCGCCATGAGTTTGCTCATAGGCAAGCGCCCGCGCCGACCAGCGCGATGCCCAGACGCGTCGAACGGCGGCTTCGAGCTGATCGCGCGTCGTCACGCCGAGCACGGAATCCATGAGGCCCGCGTAGGACGCCTGTGCGCCATCCTCGCCCACCGCAGAACTCCGGACGACCCAGACGGGCCCTGGTGACAGGGTCGCGGCGAGCTCATCGAGCAGCGCCGACAGCGATACTGGCCAGGCGGCGGCCTCGAAACCCGCACGGACGCACTCGGCGGCGGCGTCGAAAGCAACGGCGTCGGACGTCAGCGAAAGGGACTTCAGCGCTTCGACGTGCGCATGCAATCCCGTTTCGTCGAGAAATGCCTCGAGCACGTCGATGCCCAGCACGATGCCTTGCGGAACGCTCAGCCCGCGCGTGGCCATCCGACCCAGATTCGACGCCTTGGCCCCGTGTCGGGAAGACGTGAGCTTGCTCGACAACCCATGCCATCGCAGCGATGGCGCACCAGCGCGGTTCACCCAGTCGGCGATCGGTCGATTCATGCGTACCTCCGCTTGACCCCGACCCGGTAGAGCAGCACGCTGAATCCGAAGTGCACCGCGGGTCCGAGCAGCAGGACGGCGAGCCAGGTCTGCCCACGCAGATCCACGACCAGCGTCATGCCGAGCAGAACGGCCAACGTCGAGTCGAGCCGGTCAACGACGAGACAGAACAGACGCCTGCCCCCAGTTCGCGGCACCTGCCCAGGCTCGATACCCCATTGCCGCTTCAGAAACGAGTTGGGCAGTTCCCCCGCCATGAAGCAGAGCCCCGCCCACGCGCCGACACCGAACAATGCGACCGGATCGAGCCCCCAGAGTCCGAGCCTCAACCATGCGACACCGCCATCACGCATCACGCCCAGCAGAAGCAATGCACACCCCGCTGCCGGAACCAACACCATGAAGCCGCGCAGGGTCTTGTTGTCACCGAATATCCGCCTGCCGCGGAAGGTATGCCCACCATCGAGAGGCATGGCGTATCGAAGCGAACGCGGACTTCGCATCCAGATGCCATGAGCAAGACCGGCGGCGCTGAGGGCGATCAATATCGTCAGTGCCTCGACGAACGCAGCAGGATCGGCACTCACAGCTCGAAGCCCGTCTGAGTGCGATTGCCGAAGACGAACTCCGAACCACGCATCCGCTTCGCCGCCTTGAGCCATGTCCACCAATGCACCTCATTGGGCTGCTCCTCGTCGAGCAGCATGAGCCGGTAGCCTGGCACGCCCGCATGCAGGTGGTGCAGCTCATGCGCATTGAAGTTCAGAAGCACCCAGCGCGCGAACCAGCCCGGAAAGCGCAGCGACCGCGTATACGGGAGTTGCTCGCGAGCGGCCAACGGCCCAACACGCCGGCCGCCGCTCACCGGTTGAGGAATGTGGGTGTGCTGACTGAGAATGATCGGATCCTGGAGCGCCAGTCCTAAGAGTACGGCGACGCCGAAGATCGAGACCACGCTCGCCCAGCCCACGTACAGACCGATGACCCCGTACAACGCCAGGAGCACGCCGGCGTTGAGCACGATCCCGATGCGCTGACGACGCAACGGGAACTGGGCCCAAAGCCGGGGCAGGTTCCAATAGTTGCCGAGCCGGTAGACGACGGAGAAAAGCGGCAGCCAACAGCGCCAGGCGATATCCACGATGGCCCGCGTGAGGCCACCGCGGCGGCGCGGTGTCAGCGAGGCCGTCGTTGGATCCTTGTCCTGCCACCCCGTCCATACATGATGCAGACCGTGTATACGGCGCCAGCTTGCAAACGGGATGAACGCGAAGACCGACGCCAGATGTCCGGCGAAGACATTGAGCACGCGGCCTCGAAAGAGTGTCATGTGTCCGGCTTCATGCAGGAGGATGAACCACTGCACCAGTGCCACGGCGACAAGGCCCTGACCGACCATCCAACCGAGGACACTGGACCCGGCCGATAGCGCAATGCCAATCGCCGTCACTGCGACCAGGATGCCGAGATGGAGCATACCCAGAAAGTTGCTGGGTCGAAGATCCGTCTGAGCGAGCCCGCAGCGGACTC
Source organism: Burkholderiales bacterium (assembly GCA_044360365.1). Lineage (GTDB taxonomy): Bacteria > Pseudomonadota > Gammaproteobacteria > Burkholderiales > WYBJ01 > WYBJ01. Next base: position 21,894 of record JBIKKL010000007.1, read on the forward strand.
GATGTACGAGCACACCGGTGGACGATGCGGTACCGATGTCGTTCTTTGCCATGTCGATCCCTAGCGCCGATAGATCGAGGTTTTATTCCTGGCGGTTGCATCAAGCAATACTTTTTTATTGAGTATCAATATACGATACTCCTGGTTTCATCGTCGTTGCGTCGATCTCGCCCGTGAACAGGAAACGTCTCCCGTGACCGGCGTCGCGGAATTCACCGCGGCGCTCAAGCGCTGCCTCAAGTCGCGCGGCATGACCTACGCCCGGCTGGCGCCGCATCTGGAACTCAGCGAGACGAGCGTGAAGCGCTTGTTCTCGTCGGGCGGGTTCACGCTCGAGCGGATCGAGCAGATCTGTCGCCTGCTCGATATGGACTTGTTCGAACTCGCCCGCCACGCACAAAGCGGGGCCGCGACGGCGACGGAGTTGTCGCTCCCACAGGAACAGTCGCTTGCAAGCGAGCCGCGCCTGCTCCTCGTATTTCATCTTCTCCTGAGCGGCTGGCGAATCAACGACATCGTCGACGCCTACGAGATGTCGCGCCCTCAATGCCTCGCGGCGATGATCCAGCTGGATCGCTTGCGACTGATCGATCTGAAGCCCGGCGACGAAGTACGGCTGCGCACCGCACGGCTGATCACCTGGCGCCGCAACGGACCGATTCGCCAGGCCTATCAGGAGCGCGTCCTGCACGAATTCTTCGCTGCCGACTTCGAAGCGCCTGCTGAGATGCTTCAGTTCGAGGCGAAGGAGCTTTCGCGAGCGTCGCGCGAAGTGATCCGGCGCAAGCTCGAACGCCTCGTGAAGGAGTTCAACGACCTCGCGACGCTCGATGCCGACCTGAAGCCGGGCGAGCGGGAGAGCGTGGGCCTCGTGATCGGTTTGCGTCCCTATGTACTGTCGCTGTTCAACCGCATGCAGCGCAGGAAAGCCAAGCCGACGCGGCGGTAAGTGCATTCCCACGCGCGTCTATGACGAACGAGTCTGCCGTTCGGCATAGCCCTCGTCCGTCCGCTCGGCGCACGGAACCCGCACTCGATCCACACGGTTCACGCCTGCACACCCTGCCCGTTTCGTCTAGGCGATCGGACGTATACGCGCCATCGCGCCGCTTCCCTATCTTTACTCCCAGTCCGACGGCACTTCGCCGCGGCAACAATCCAAGGAGAAACGACGATGAAGAAACTCGCGATGGCCAGCATGCTCTGCCTCGCCGCCGGCGCCGCCCAGGCTGCCCTGCAACCCGGCGACCTCGCTTTCACCGCATTCAATGCCGACGAAGATGGATTTGCCGTCGTCGCGCTGCGCGATCTGCCGCAGTTCCAGGCGATCTACTTTACGGACAACGAATGGAGCGGGGGTGCACCGGGCACGGGCCAGTTCAACACGGGCGAGAACACTTTCGTGTGGGTGACCGGCGCTCATACCATCGCGGCCGGTACCGTGGTGCGCTTCAGTCAGATCGACAAGGCCGCGCGCAGCGCATCGATCGGCGCCTTCGCGCTGTTCCAAAGCGGCGCGCCGGGATTCAGTGCAAGCGGTGACACGCTGTTCGCATTCACGGGCGATGGCAGCGGCGTTCCCGATCGGCTCCTCGCTGCAGTGTCGAGCGAGAACTACGCGGGCAGTTCGCTCGCCGACAGCGGCCTGCAGGCAGGCGTCCATGCGGTGATCGTCGGCGCGGGCGCCGATTTCGCCGAATACGCCGGTGCAAGAACCGGGTTACCGAGCTTCGCCGACTACCGTACCACGATCAACGATGGATCAGCCTGGCAATCGTACGCGACCGGGGACTTCGCAACGACGATCCCGAACCTCGGTTCGTTCGCGGTCGCACCGGTCCCCGAGCCGAGTTCCTATGCGCTCCTCGCGGCGGGGCTGGGCATGATCGGGTGGCGACTGCGTCGACGGGCACATCAGCGAGCACCGAAGCCCCTCCCGGCATGGGTGCCGACTGCCGCCGGCGGATGACGGCAGCCACAGTCGGATCGATCAGCCGCGACCGACGAACGGCATTTTCGTCGCCATGATGGTCATGAACTGGATGTTGGTGTCGAGCGGCAGACTCGACATGTAGACGACGGCTTCGGCCACCTTCGTCACGTCCATCATGGCCTCGATCGCGACGGTGCCGTTCGCCTGCTTCACGCCCCGAGACATCCGCGCAGCAAGTTCGGTCATCGCATTGCCGACATCGATCTGGCTGCAGGCGATGTCGTATTTGCGGCCGTCGAGCGACAGCGTCTTGGTCAGCCCGGTGATTGCATGCTTGGTGGCCGTATAGGGTGCGGAATCCGGCCGCGGCGCGTGCGCGGAAATCGAGCCGTTGTTGATGATGCGACCTCCGCGCGGATCCTGATCCTTCATGATGCGAAATGCGGCCTGCGCACAGAGGAACGATCCGTTCAGATTGGCGTCGACGACGCTCAGCCACTTCTCGTAGGTCAGATCTTCGAAAAGGACACCCGGCGCGTTCGCACCGGCATTGTTGAAAAGGACATCCAGACGACCGAAGCGCGCGACCGTCGCCTTGAAGAGCGCTTCCACCTGATCGGGCTTGGCGACATCGGTGGACATCGCCAGGGTACGCTCGGGCGCCTTGCCGAGCGCCGCCGTTTCGTCCAGAGCATCCTTGCGCCTGCCCGCAAGCGCAACACAATATCCCGCGTCGATCAGCGCAAGCGCGCTGGCGCGCCCGATGCCCGACCCTGCTCCCGTGACGACTGCGACCTTGTTGCCCGCCATGACTCCCTCCTTGTTTGGATGCGAAGGCATGGTAATCGCGTTCCCGGCGGGCGTGAAGAGCCGGGAGCCCGAGACTGCCGAATCATGCCCAGCGGATGTCGCCGGGCCGCGCCGTTCAGACCTTCTCGCGCAGGCGTGCCCGCAAACGCGATACGGCCTGCCCGTGAAGCTGACATACACGCGACTCGGAGACACCGAGGATCTCGCCGATCTCCCGCAGGTTGAGCTCTTCCTGGTAGTAGAGCGCCATCACCTTCTGTTCGCGTTCGGGAAGGTCCTCGATCGCATCGATCAGCGCGGTGCGCATGCGCTCGTCGAGCAGGCGCTCCAGCGGCTCCTCGGTCCAGTCGGCGAAGTGTCGATCGAGCACGTCCTCGTCTTCGCCGGATCTGAAATCCTCGTAGTACACCAGCTGATGACCCCGGGCATCCTGCAGCATCTGCTGATACTCGTTCAGGGACAGGCCGAGCGATTCCGCCAACTCGGTTTCACTGGGCGGGCGACCATTCTGCTGCTCGAGCTTGGCGATCGCGCCTTCGATCTTGCGCAGGTTCTTTCGCAACCCGCGCGGCAGCCAATCGGATTGACGCAGACTGTCCAGCATCGCGCCGCGGATTCGCTGCACCGCATAGGTTTCGAACTGAGCCCCCTGCGATTCCTGATAGCGCTTCGCCGCATCGATGAGACCGAGCATGCCCGACTGGATCATGTCGTCGACGTGTACCGACGGCGGCAGCGTGGCCATCATGTGGTGGGCGATGCGCTTGACCAGCGGCGCATACTTGACCACG
>JBIKKL010000160.1:0-8953 GCA_044360365.1 Burkholderiales bacterium
CATCGGGGTCCATGAAACCATTTTTCGCGTAGTTTGCGACAGTTTGGGCGGCTTGCGCTTTCATCTGTATCCTCGATTCGAATGCATAGTCAGAGATTCAATGGTCCGCGGGCGCTTCACGTGGCGCCCAGCGCGATGGATGAGTCGAACGCAAGAGCGACCGGCATCGGTCTTGCGCTCGACGACGTGGCGATCGCCTCGGCGAGGCGCGTGTATGCCTGTGCAGCGACGGATGCAGGAGCGACATCGAGCACACTCGTCCGTTCAGCCGCTGCGCGAAGGATCGCGGCATCCGTCGGGATGCAGCCTGCGTACTCGAGCACGACGTTCAGGTAAACCTGCGCGGCCTCCGCGATATTCGCGAAGATCCTCTGCGCAGCTTCGGGGCCGTTTACGCGATTGACCACGACACGGAAACGGCAACGTGCGTCCGCGGCAGCCATGCGTTTGAGCACGCCGTAGGCATCGGTGATGGATGCCGACGCGCCCGACAACAGGATCAGCACATCGCGCTCGGCGTCCTCTGTGGTCACCACGGGCTCGACGCCCGAGCCGTTGACCAATACCCAGTCGTGCAGGCTTGCGGCCCGACCACGGCCCGCGACGGAGAATGCGCTTGCCGCCAATGGTCCGGAATGCATCCACTCCGGGTGCGACACCGTCCTGATCCCGTAACCGTCAGCGACGGCAAAAGCACTCGCCGACGAGATGGGAGCGCCCGCAGCCGGTATGCCGAAGTAAGCCTGCACGCGCGACTCGGTCGGCCGTGCCACGAGATCCACGAGCAGCGTGTTCCTGCCCGAACGAGCCAACGCAGCACCGAGATTGACGACCAGGGACGTACGGCCGATTCCCGGCATCCCCGCGGCGACCTCGAGCAAGCGCGTGCGCGTGGCACCGAACATTCGGCGCAGACCATCGGCCTGATCGAAGCCTCCTTCAACCAAAATAGGCTCCTGCACGCGCCGGCGCTGCGTTTGCTGCTTCGCGCTGCCCACCCAGCATCAGGGGGAACTCGTCGTGGGCGAGGTCGAATACGGAACTGCCGGTCGAGGCGCGCAATGCACGATGAATCAGATACTGCCGATTCGGCACGTGCAGATCCTCCGGCACGCGCTGCCCGTTGGCAACGAAGTGCAGTGCCAACCGGTTGCGGATAATCACGTCCATCGCAGCACCGATCGACTGGGCCTCGTCGAGCTTGGTCAGGATGCAGCCGTCGATGCTGCCCGGCTCGTAACAGCGCACGACGTCTTCGAGCGTATCGCCGTTGCATGTCGAATTGAGCAGCAGCAGGCGCTTGACGTTGCCTCCGCAACGGGCGAGCGCACTGACCTGCTCGGCCACCATCTTGTCGCGCTGACTCATGCCGACCGTATCGATCAGAACCATATGCTTGCCCCGCAGCTCGGCAAGCGTGCTCTTCAGTTCGTTGGCATCGCGAACGACGCTGGTCGTCACGCCGAGGATGCGCCCGTAGATGCGAAGCTGCTCGTGGGCGCCGATACGATAAGTGTCGGTAGTGAGCAGCGCGACGCGATCGGCCCCGTGGCGCACCACGCCCCGAGCCGCCAGCTTGGCGGTCGTCGTCGTCTTGCCGACACCGGTGGGACCGACGATGGCATAGACGCCGCCGCGTTCGACGATATCGTTGTCCGATCCCGCCGTGAGCAGATTGCGGTTGATCTCGGAGACCAGCCAGCGGCTGCCTTCCTGATCGTCGATCGCTTCGGGCATCGGGTCCGTGAGCCGTCGCGCCAGTTCGCCGCTGAATCCGGCGGTCAGCAGCGTTTGCAGGGCAGCGACCTTGCCGGGATCTCGCCGCGACAATTCCGTCCAGGCGAGGCCGAACAGGCGCTGCTCCAGCACTGCCCGCATGCTTCGCAACTCCGCGACCATGCCTTGCACCATCGCTTCGCTCAACGCTTCGCCCGCGGGCGGCGCCGCGGCGGCCGGCGATGAGACCGGCGCTGCCGAAGGCATGCGAACGCTCTCGACTGCGGCAGGCGGACGCTCGGAACGGCGGGCGGTATCCCGGGCAGCGAGGTCCGACACCGATTCGCGCACCGTTCGCTCCACCGGGGCTCTCTCGACCGGCGGCTCCTCGCGCATCACGGGTGCCCGCACCGGCGGTTCGGCAACCCGCGGTTCACGCGAAGTGAGGCGTCGCAGAAAACCCGGTTCCGACTCCGAGCGGACCGCCTTGGGTGCCTTCTCGCGCACGACGGGCTGTGCATAGACCGGATCTGGTACCGGCTCTTCGTTCGCGGCACCGGAGACGATTTCGTGGATCGACGAACTCGGCATGGCGACGACTTCGATGCCTCCAGCCACCTTGGCGTTGGACAGGATCAGTGCATCCGGGCCAAGCGCATCGCGCACCTGCCTGAGCACATCGCGGGAACTGGCACCAACAAACTTGCGTGGTTTCATCATCGAGCTCCGAGCACGGCAGTCACGCGAATGCCCTTGCTATCGGGCACTTCGGCATGGGACAAGACACGCAGCGCGGGAACGCTGCGACGAAGAAAGCGCGACAGCAGCAGTCGCAGTTGAGCAGGCACGAGCAGCACCGCGGGCAAACCGACCGCTTCCTGTTCGTCGGCCGAGGCTTTCGCCTGCGCCGAGATCGTGTCGGCGAGCGACGGCTCGATGGCGGCGGCGTCGCCGCTGCCCACGGCCTGCATCAGTATTCGTTCGAGAGAGGGATCCAGTGCGATCACGGACATCTCCTGCGCCCCGGGGAACAGGTTCTGCACGATGGAGCGCCCGAGCGCGACGCGCACGACCGCAGTCAGCTCGCCCGGATCCTGCGTGCGGCTCGCGTGTTCGGCGACCGCTTCGACGATGGAACGGGTGTCGCGTACCGGCACGCCCTCTTCGAGCAGGTTCTGCAGCACCTTCTGCAGCACCCCGACGGAGACAACCTTCGGCACGGTGTCCTCGACGAGCTTCGGCGAGTCCTTGCCGAGACGTTCGATGAGGGCCTGGACTTCCTGCCGCCCCATCAGCTCGGCACAGTGCTTCTGCATGAGGTGGTGCAGGTGCGTGGCGATCACGGTCGCGGTGTCCACGACGGTATAGCCGAAGTTCTGGGCGTTATCGCGCTGATCGTTGTCGATCCAGACGGCGGGCAGCTGGAAGGCAGGGTCCTGAGTCCGCAGCCCCTGCACCTCGGCCGTCACACGGCCCGGATTGATGGCAAGCATCATCGCCGGATGTGCATCGGAGCGACCCACCTCGACGCCCTTCAGCATGATGCGATAGGCGTTCGGACGCAGTTCCAGATTGTCTCGAATGTGTACCGGCGGCGAGAGGAATCCGGTCTCCTGGGCGAACTTCTTTCGGATCGCCTTGATGCGCTTCAACAGCTCGCCGTCCTGCGCCCGGTCGACCATGGGAATGAGGCGGTACCCGACTTCCAGCGCCAGCACGTCGACGGGCACGACGTCGTCCCAGCTGACTTCAGCCGCTTCCGCCGGAACATCCGGCGCCGCTTCGGGTTCGACCGGCGCTTGTGCCTCGCGCAGCCTGCGACTGCGCATCATCCAGGCGGTCGCGAACAGACCCCCTGCAAGGACGAGGAATGCGATATTCGGCATGCCGGGGATCAGCCCCATGATCGCAAGGATGCCGGCAGTCAGAACCAGCGGCTGCGGACTGCCGAGCATCTGGCCGACGAACTGCTGGCCGATGTTCTCGTCCGTACCGACGCGGCTCACGACGAGGCCCGCCGCGGTGGAAATCACCAGTGCGGGAATCTGCGCGACCAGGCCGTCTCCGATCGTGAGCAGCGTGTAGTGATGGGCTGCCGTACCGAAGTCCAGATCGTGCTGCGCGACACCGACGATCAATCCGCCCAGAAGATTGATCACGAGAATCAGTATGCCGGCGACGGCATCGCCGCGCACGAACTTCGAAGCACCGTCCATCGAACCATAGAACTCCGCTTCCTGCGCGATCTCGGCGCGGCGCCTGCGCGCGTCGTCTTCACCGATGAGTCCTGCGTTGAGATCGGCATCGATGGCCATCTGCTTGCCGGGCATCGCATCCAGCGTGAAGCGCGCACTCACCTCAGCGATCCGGCCGGCGCCCTTCGTGATGACCACGAAGTTGATCACCACCATGATCACGAACACGACGATACCGACGGCATAGTTGCCGCCGACAAGAAAGTGGCCGAAAGCCTCGATGACCTTGCCGGCCGCATCGGGCCCCTTGTGACCTTCGAGCAGCACGACGCGCGTCGATGCGATGTTGAGGGACAGACGCAGCAGGGTCGTCACAAGCAAGACGGTGGGGAACACCGCGAACTCGAGCGGCTTCTTCGTGTTGACCGCAACGAGCAGCACCAGGATCGATACGGCGATGTTGAACGTGAAGAGCACGTCGAGCAGGAACGGCGGCAGCGGCAGCACCATCATCGCCAGAATCAGGACGATGAGGACCGGTCCACCGAGGCTGATCAGGTTGCGCCGGTCGAAAAGCGAAGGTACGGCGACGACGGCTGCCTGGCTCATGTCGCCACCGCCGCTTCAGGATCCATGCCGTCGGGCACCGCGATATCGGTTGGCATGACGGGCGCACGACCGCCCTCCGATGCATGGCGGCGCAGCTGGAACACCCACGCCAACACTTCGGCCACGCCGGCATAGAGCGCTGCCGGCACTTCGTCGCCGACATCCGCATGGCGATAGAGCGCACGAGCAAGCGGCGGAGCCTGCAGAATCGGCACCGAGTGCTCTTCGGCGAGTTCTCGGATGCGCCCGGCGATGAGGTGCATGCCCTTGGCGACCACGCGCGGCGCACGCATGCGCGAGTCGTCGTAGCGCAGCGCGACGGCGTACCGGGTCGGATTGACGACGACCACGTCGGCCTTCGGTACCGCCTCCATCATGCGCTTGCGGGCCATCTCTCGCTGCTGGCTGCGGATCTGCGCCTTGACCTGCGGATCGCCCTCCTGCTCCTTCGCTTCCTTGCGCAGATCCTCACGGCTCATCTTGAGCTTGGAGCGGTAGTGCCAGATCTGGAACGGGACATCGATGGCAGCGATCAGCGCCAATGAGCCGACTACGGCGAGAAAGCACACGCCGATGATGCGCCCGCCGTGCGACACAGCAGCGGGCAGTGATTCCGCGGCAAGTCCCATGGTGGCTTCGGTCTGCCCCAGGGTGACCCAGGTGGCGACGCCGATGATCAGGATGACCTTGCCGATCGCCTTGCCCAGTTCGGCAAGGCTGGTCATGGACACCATGTTCGAGAAGCCCTTGACGGGATTGAGCCGAGAGAAGTCCGGCGCCACCGACTTGCTCGATACCAGCCAACCGGACAGCAGCAGCGGTGAGGCGAAAGCGACGAGGAAGAGCACCATCAGCACCGGCGCGACGGCAAGAAACGCGTCCACGGCGAACCTTTGCAAGACGACGAGCATCGACGTCGGATCGACGAGAAGCTCGCGCGGGATATTCAACGAACTGCTCAGGAGTGCCGAGAAATCGTTGCGCAACCCGTCCGCGGCCAGCCACAGCCCGAGCCCCGCTGCGCCGAGCAAGGCAAACGTGTTGAGCTCGCGCGAACGGGGAACCTGCCCTTCTTCACGCGCCTGTTCCAGGCGTCGCTGTGAAGGAGCTTCTGTACGTTCGAGATCGGATTCCTCGGCCATTCCCGGCTCCAATGTCCGAGAGGATTATGGAACCGCACCCAAGTCGCTAAAGGGACGATAAGGACGGGGTTAGGCGGGTATATCGGGAAGCTGCCGCGGCGACCGACGACTACCGCCTACCCAAGCGGAAGCACGGACTCAAGTCCGACCGACAGCCGTCGTAACGAACCGAATGCGAAGCGACCGGCCTACCGCTGCAAAATCGCCATCGAGCGCCCTGAGTCGACTGCGCGTCCTGCTGCAGGTCACCCTGCTCTTCCTGCCCGTCCCGGCAAGTGCGGATCGCCCGCACGGCACGAACGTGCAGCACACCGAGTCCGTCCGGGTCGCGGCCTGGCACCGCCTTCTCGCTCAGCGACACGGCAACGAGTTCGACAAGGTGCTCGCCGCGCACCGCTTCTTTGCGGGCTTCGATCAGCAGGACGACCTCACGCTCTGGGGCGTACCCGACCGGTGGGTCATGCCCCGCGAGTTCGTCGAGATCGGTGCGGGCGACTGCGAAGACTTTGCCATTGCACGGTACGCGACGTTGGTCGCGCTGGGCGTGCCGGCATCCCGGTTGTCGCTCGCCGCAACCTATTCATACTCGACCGAACGACGACGGATCGAGCGCCACATGGTGCTCGCCTATCGCGCAGCGTCAACCGACGCGATGTGGATCCTGGACAATCGAAACTCCAAAGTATCCCGGATCGAAGAACGCAAGGATCTCGGGCGACTTGAATCCTCGCCGCAGATCAAGGCGCTCGAAACTCGGCTTATCCGCCTTGGCGAAGAGTTCGCACGATCGGTCGCTGCAGCGAACGGCGAAGCGGAAGGCTATGCCGACACCGAGCCAGTGCCGTCGATCCGGTCTGCCTCGCTGTCCGGGAGCAGCAGGAAATAGGCGGCCGACGGCCGCACGCCATAGTGCGTCCATTCGCGAGCAGCCACGAGGACCACGCGGCGTACACGCTCCCACATCTCCGGCGCGGAGATGTGGAGCAGCCGCTGGGCATTGGCGAGGTCGACCGTGATCGCGGGATCGAACCAGCCGTAGGCACAATGACGGGCGAGATCGCAGGCGTAGCGCACGTTGAGCACGCGCGCTTCCAGATCGCTGTCGTCGCGTGCGAGATCACGAATGAGTCCGGGAAGTCCGAGCTGCTCGAACAGACCCTGTCGCAGTTCGACCGCCACCGCCGCCGGCAGCTGCCCGTCGGCAGCCGGCTGCCATAGAACGACGAGCAACTCCGTGATGTCGTGCAGCAGGGCCGCGACCATGACTTCTTCAGGATCCATGTCATGACGGTAGTTTGCCCAGTCGCGCGCGAACAGGGCTGCGAGTCGTGCGCGACTCATGCCCGCGTGGATAAGGGCCACGGCCCGCGGATGCGCCTTGAGCTGAACATCGACCATGGGCCGCTTCTGGAACTCGCGGAAGAAACGGGCCTGGCCGAGCATCATGATCGCATGTGCAATCGTGGTGATATCCACCGTTTGACTGCGCGAGCGATGCGACTGGATGAAGCGCATCACGCGCAAGGTCATGAACGGATCGCGCAGGATGGCGGCCGATAGCGCGGTGCCGGAGATGCGATCCTGATCCCGCTCGAACCGATCGAGATCGAGCGCGGTCGCACGCAGGACAGGCAAACCGGCTTCCACCGCTGCCAGCACTTCGGTGAGCGCATCGGGTCCGCTGCGGATCGGCTCCATGATCGAGAACTTACATCTTCCAGACGTACAGCGTGTGGCGTGCCTGATCGGACACAGGCACGGTCTCCTCGGGTTCGACGCCAGGTACGTCGAAGGCGAGACTCACGAAAAGCGATCCCGGGCGCATCTCCCGCCTGGCCTTCGCCCAGAGTGCAGGCATGGGTGCCGGAGAAAGAAAGGCGTATACCACGTCGAACGCTCGCAGATCGACCGACATGATGTCCTGTCGACGCACGTCACAGCCCAGGCGCCCCGCCCGCAGGCGGCTCACCAGGTACGGCAACGGCGCCAGTTCGACACCGTGGAACTCGCACTCGGGCCGCAGCTTCTTCAGCCCCGCGATGACTGTGCCGACGCCACACCCCAGGTCGACGAAGCGAATGCTGCGATCCTGCGGCAGCAGTTCGCCGAGCCGTGCCCGCACCTCGCACCCCGTCAGGAAGAGCGGCACCTGCGTGCGGAAGGTGCTGCCGAAGACGATGACCAGGGCCGCGAAGGCCGCCGCCCACCAGAAGGGCGGTACCGAAAGACCCTGCGCCCAGACCAGGGCCGGCGCAAAGAACAGGTGCAGCGTGAGCCACCACCGGGCTGCCCCTGCGAACATCGCGATCCGCATGGCGACCGCGCCTTGCACGATGGACCACTGAGCCACCGTCATCTCGAACCCGACAAGCACCGGAACGATGGCGATGATCGTCGCCGCCAGCTGGGTGAGACCCGCCTGCGCCGAGGGCGTCAGCACGAAACTATTTTGCAGCGTCCTTGCCATCGACCTGTTCCTTCGCGGGTATGGCATCCTTGACGGCGATCGCCTCTTCCGTGAGATCCGCTGCCTTCTCCACATTGACGCTGAGGGCACGCTTCGCCTCTTCTTCGGCTCGCTTGTTCATCACGATGATGCTGATGCGGCGATTGATCGGGTTCAGCGGATCCTTCGGATCGAACATGACCGACGACGACAGCCCGACCACGCGCGCGATCTTGCTCTCTTCGAGGCCACCGGCCATCAGTTCGCGTCGCGACGCATTCGCACGATCCGCAGACAGTTCCCAGTTCGAATAGCCGCGCTCACCGCCAGAATAGGCATGCGCATCCGTATGTCCGGAGATGCTGATGCGGTTCGGCACATCGTTGAGCGCCTTGGCGATCTCGCGCAGTATGTCGCGCGTATAGGATTGCAGCTGCGCACTGCCGATCGTGAACATCGGCCGATTCTTCTCGTCGACGATCTGTATGCGCAATCCGTCGGTCACGATGTCGATGAGCAGCTGGCTCTTGAACTGCATGAGGGCCGGATGCTGCTCGATCATCAGTTCGAGCTTGCCCTTAAGTTCGCTCAGCTTCTGCTTCTCGATCCGCGCGAGTTCCTGTTGCGCTGCCTTGAGGCTGATCGAGCGTTTCGGGGCCTCGATGTCGCCGTTCTTGACCTGTCCGGCTTGCCGGGTGAGGTCTCGCCCGCCGCCCTGGATGAGGTGCGAGGCATCCCCGGCACCTGAACCGCCCTGCATGGCCACCTGCAGCGGTGTCGAAAAATATTCGGCGATGCCCTGCAAATCACCTTTCGAGGTCGATCCGAGCAGCCACATGAGCAGA
>JBIKKL010000654.1:0-3099 GCA_044360365.1 Burkholderiales bacterium
TTTCGAAGAACACGGCGCCAAGGCCGGCAAGAATCGCCACGATCATGCCTGCGAACAGGAAGCCGCCCATGAAGCTGAAGTCGCGCTTGGACACGAGCGCCCATGTCGACATCGCGAGGAACGTCGCCCCCGTTGCCGCAAGCGCCAGCGTGATGGTCTGCGCGCCACCCGGCAGCGCCATGACACGCGACAACAACGGCCCGAGCGTATACCCCATGAAGCCGGTCATCGCGAAGACCGCAGGCAATGCCCATACGCTGTCCTTGAGTTTGTGAACCGCAAAGAGCAGACCGAAGAAGCCGATGAGCGTAAGGATGATGCCGGGTGCGGGCAGCTTCCATGCCATGCTGAGCGCAGCGATGCCGGCACTGAAGAGCAGCGTCAGGGAGAGCAGCGCATAGGTGTTGCGCAGCACGCGGTGCCCGCGTACGAACTCCAGTGCGGACGATGACCCGAGGCGCTCCGCAGTGGCGACCGCGACCTCGGAACGCAGAAGGGGATTGCGAGGTTCCATGGACATACCTTTCATGTGGCTGGCCCGGATTGGGCACTGGCCGAAGATAGCAGGCGTCCGTCTCATGAAAAACCAGCCATTCCGAGACAGACAGTTCGTCAAAACCGAAATTAGAGCGATGGGGCCGATCACTGTGCCGTTGCTCCTCCCCGAAGGCTGCACCTTCCTCTGCCTCGTCCTCGCCGACGCTTGCCTCCGGACTCCAGGGAGCATCGATGCCGCTCAGGCGCCCGGCTTCCCCGCCGACAGAATCTGCTGCACGAGCACGTGATGCGCACCGCGACGGGCGTAGATGGCGTGAATTTCCTCGGTCAGGTTTTCCACGGTCCCCATCAGACGCAGACCGCGCGTCGTCGCGACTTCGGCCGCCCCACCGTGGCACGCGGGAAAGGCGCCCATGCCTCGTGCCGCGAAGACGGACAGCAGCGCACTGTCCTCGAACTCGCCCACGATACGCGGGATGATCCCCTGCGATTCGAACCAGCGGTCCAGCCGCGGTCGAAGCGACGAATGCGGCGTCGGCAGCAGCAGCGGCAAGCGGCCCAGCGACTGCGGAAACTCCTCGACGTCCGATTTCTTGAGCATTGCGGTCGGCCCGTACCAATCGACGGGCGATTCCATCACCCGCACGCTGGAGAGCCGCATGCTGGCGTTGTGGGGCGCCGGCTGTCCGGCCAGGACGAGATCCAGATGGTGCAACGCGAGTTCCGCCACCAGTTGCCCCACCTCGCCCTCATGGCAGACCAGATGCAGTGACGGCGTGCCGAGCACGGGCTCGAGCAGCGCATGGGCCGCGAATTTCGAAATGCCGTCCGACAGACCCACGGCCAGACGCATCACGGGCGCCGTCGCTGCGGCCCGGACGTCCTCCGGGATCTGCTGGCCGATCTGAAAGATCTCCTCGGCACGCGCGAACGCCGCTTTGCCTGCTTCCGTCATGGCAACACCGCGCCCGGCCGGTCGCAACAACTGATGTCCCAGCGAGCGTTCCAGCTCCCGGACCTGGGCGCTGATGGTTTGCACCGCCATGTCGAGCCGTTCGGACGCCCGGACGAAGCCGCCTTCCTTGCAGACGACCCAAAAGTAATAGAGATGGCGGTAGTTGAGCATGTACGCGACGATCTAGTGTCCTGTGTGGGAAATTCGTGCCATAAAAGTGCCGAGAATCGGCGCCATACTTTGTCGGAAATCCTCGCCGGGTGTCCAACTTGAGGCGCGGTTTCCTCCGCGTCTGGCGCCGATTTCGACACTTTTACCACGCATGGGATCGATCGTAGCGAATTGCACTTGTGCTACGAATCTCCGACACAGGACACCAGGAAGGATGCGAAGAACGATCAATCTAACGGCAATGCGCGCTGCCGACAAACGATCCATAGTCTACGCAGGCGTGGAGGGCGAGCATCAATCAGATCCCATGCTTCTTTGCCCGCGCCGCCGCGGAAGCATTGCGCTGCAGATAACCGGCCGTCCCCAGCATGGCGGCATTGGAGAGAAACACGGCCATGAACCCGAAGGCCGTGCCGAGCCCACCGAAGAGTAACGGCACCACGATGTGCGTCACCCCTCGAAGCGTCTTGTAGACCCCGGTTGCTTCGGCGATGCGCCCGGAAGGCGCGAGCACGTAAAAGAGCGACATGACCATCGGCTGCGCACAGCCCATGCCGAGGCCCAGCAGGAACGAGATCGCCGCCAGCGCGAACGCGCTCGAGAAGAAGGGAAACAGTGCGTAGGCGAACGCGGCGACGAAGATCGCCGCCTTCAGGATGGTCATTTCCCGAAAACGTCTGAGCAGCAGCGGCATGGCTGCGCGTATGAAAAATGCCGACAAGGCCACCATGCCGAGCACCGTCCCGATGGCCGAGGCACTGAGACCGAGCGAATGGCCATAGACGGGCATGTAGAACTGAAAGAGATTCTGGGCTGAGCCGATGATGCCGCCCGCAATGTACGTCGCCCGCAGTTCGCGGATGCGCAGCAGTTCCATCACGCCGCCGTGCTTTTCCTCGGCACTCACCCTCGCGGTGTGGGGCAGCATGCGCGGCCAGCGCCAGAACATCAGAAGCGGCAGAAGTACGAACCCCGCGAGCACGCAGTACGTCGCGCGATGCGCAAAACCGTCGATCGAAAAACCGGTGATCAGCGGGCCGATGAAGTTGGCGAGCGACCATCCCATCGTGATCAGCGCATAGTTGCGGCCCCGATGTTGCGGCCCACCCACGCCGCCTACGGCCGCCTCGAGGGGAATGTCGAATACCATGTGTCCCAACCCGAGGCAGAACGCGGCCAGGAACAACACCGGGATCGACGGCCAAAGCGCCGGCAGCAGCAGCGCCGCCGCCAGCATCAGCGATCCGATGATCATCGGTTTGCGAGGCGGGATGCGATCGGACAGTCGCCCGAGCGTGATCGAGAAAAACAGCGGGCAGATCGAATAAAGCGCGATGACAACGCCGACCGTCGCCTGGCTGGCACCCAGTTCGAGGGCGTGGAGCGACATCACGACGCGGCTGCCGCCGAAACCGATCTGGCTGAACACGGCCATCGCGACGACGAGATAAATGGTCATGCGAATACCACGGGCC
>JBIKKL010000656.1:0-3092 GCA_044360365.1 Burkholderiales bacterium
ATATCAACCGCTTTCGTCAAGCACGCACGTTCTACTCGCCGTACCTCGAACTCGAAGTGCCCGAGCCAGTCGCCGCACGAGAGATATCGAGTCCAGTGCCTGTGCCGATCGTACCCGCAGTATCCAGCTCGTCAAACGATGCCTTCCCGTTTCATGCGTTGCGTTTCCGCAGCGGGCACGCCGCAGAGCTCGGCGAGCACGCTCTCGGTGTGCTCGCCCAGCATCGGAGGCCGCGTGATGCTCGCCGGCGAAGCGGAAAGCTTCAGCGGGCAACCCACCGTCTTGAATTTACCGAGTGGCGGATAGTCGAGTTCGTGAATCATGTCGCGCGCGTTCAGATGCGGATCGGCGAGCACTTCGGCGGTGTCCTGGCATGCGCCCGCGGGCACACCGGCGTCCCCCATGCGCTTCATCGCTTCGAACTTGCTCCGTTTCGATGTCCACTCGGCAACGATGGCATCGAGCGCGGCGCGATTTTCCCAGCGATCATTCGGTGATTTGAACAGCGGATTGTGTTCCAGCTCGGGCCGCTCCAGCACTTTGCACACCGCGCTCCACATTTGCGGCGGGGCGTAGATGTAGACCCAGTCGTTCGGACCCCCGGGCGCGCACGGGTAAGTCGTGCCGGGCACGGTCTTGCCGAGCTGATTGCCGGTACGCACCGGCACGCCACTGCGCTGGTGTTCGCGCAGGCTGATGCGGATGAGGTTCAGCACCGCCTCCTGCATCGACACTTCGACATGCTGGCCGAGGCCGGTGGCGTGACGCTGGTTCAATGCGGCGAGGATGGCGATTGCCATGTGCATGCCGGTGCCGCTGTCGCCGATCGAGGGCCAGTTGTAGGTCGGTGGCCCGTCGGGAAAACCGGTGACGCACATGCCGCCTCCCATCGCCTGCGCAATCGGCTCGAAGCTTTTCATGTGCGCGTGCTGGCCGTAGGTGCCGAAGCCCTTGATCGTGGCGTAAATCAAGCGCGGATTGATCTTCCGCAGATCATCCCAGCCCAGACCCATCCGATCCAGCGCGCCGGGGCCGAAATTTTCGATCAGCACATCGGACTGCGCAATGATGCTTCTGAAATGTACTTTCGCCTCGTCGGTTTTCAGATTCAGCGTCAGGCTACGCTTGTTCGCGTTGAACGACAGGAAAAACAGCTCGTCGTTGTTCTGTGCACGTGCGATGTCGCCGCCTTTGGGTTCTTCGAGCTTGATTACATCGGCGCCCAGAAACCCCAGCAGTTGCGCACAAGCGGGCCCTGCTTGATTGTGGGTCATGTCGATGACGCGTGTGCCGGTGAGGGCTTGGGTCATGGCGTTCTCCTCGAGAAGTTTCTTGTCTGTCAGAAGGTGTCACAAACTCGAACCGCCTGCTCATGCGATACGTGTCGACGTTGCTCCCATGTGCCGTCAACAGGCCACGGCAGTCGATGTCCTGCGAAAACCCATCGATGGCCGCATCGGCAATTTCCAGGTCGAGCGCGGCGCACCGTGGCAGGATGCGCCCGACGTCGTGGCGATCGGCTGGCGGCAGATCGAGCACACTTTTGCATGGTACTTTTCTCCCCCGAGTCTACGCGGACACCGGGTCGAGTATGCCGCAGTTCGTCGAAGACAAGGTGGGGGGTATCTGGAATTCGTCATCCTCGCGCGAGGCATGCTGCGTCTGCGTAGCACCCACTGTAGACACGAGAAGCCGATCCCGAGGTCGAACCGATCATTGATGAGGTGCATGGCCCTACGGGCAATGAGCTCGATCGATTGCGCGATGCATCCGTTGCCGGCATCGGACGGTATGCACTGGCCGTTACTACACACGCTTCTTTCTCGCTACAATGGTCTTCATGCGCATCGTCACCGCCCTCTACCGATATCCCGTCAAAGGATTGACGCCCGAGCCCGTGCGGACGCTCGCGGTGCTGCCCGGGGGGCGTGTCGCAGGCGATCGTGTTCTCAATTTCCGCTTTGCCGATGCGCCGGTGAGCGATACCGAGTGGTGCCGCAAGTACCACGGTGTCGTGCTGGCCAACACGCCGGGGCTCGCGCAGCTGAAGGTTGCGCTCGACGAACGGGCGCACCGTTTGACCATGCGTCTCGGCGAAGAAGTGCTGGCGGACGAAGCGCTCGACGAACAAGGCCGCGTGCGACTTGCGTCCGCGCTCGCGTCCTACGTCCTGACCCTGGCGGAGAACCCCCTGCGCAACGAACCGCAGCGTCTGCCGATCAAACTGGTCGGCGACGGCGTGTCGCCCCGTTATCAGGACAACGAGAGCGGACAGGTCACGCTGCACAGCCGAGCGAGCGTCGCATCGGCGGGAGCAGCCTTCGATGATGCCGGGCACGACGAGCGACGGTATCGACACAACATCGTCATCGATGGCTGTGAAGCATGGGAAGAGCAGGCCTGGGTCGGACGCAGGCTGCGGATAGGCGCGGTCGAGTTCGAAACGATCGTGCCCAAGGTGCGTTGCCTGGCGACGCATGCCAATCCCGGGTCGGGTGAGCGAGATCTGCCTGTCATGCAGCTGTTGGTGCAGAAGTTCGGTCAGCGTCAGCCGACGTTCGGCATCGGCATGCTGTCGGCCGCCGGCGGCGAGATACGGATCGGTGATCCGGTTTCAGTGGACTAGCGCTCAGGTAGTCGACTCGGGCGGCAGGATGTTCGAGTCGGCCACAAGACTGTGGCCCGTGATTGCACGATCTGACCCCACCGAAAGCCGTGTCCCCGAAATTCGGGGCAGCCTCTACGTCTGGACTTCCGTTTGGGTCTCTACGCTGGGCTCCTCGGGAAGCAGCAGGACAATGCCGGCCTTGATCGCGGCGACGCCCGCAAGTATCCAGAGCGACGCCGAGAAGCCGATCGTCTTGACCAGTGGACCGAGTACCCAAACGGCCATCGAACTGAACCCGAACGCGACGGTGAGTCGCATGCCGGCGACACGCGAGCGCAGCCTGTCGTCGACGTAGCGCACGATCATCGCGTCGGTGAACGGAATCGACCCGAACACGAAGATCATCACCGCGAGTAGCGCCGCGAAAAGCCACCATTGCTGTGCATAGGCCGCGATCACGAGCAGCGGAACCTGGATCACCGAC
>JBIKKL010000655.1:0-3092 GCA_044360365.1 Burkholderiales bacterium
AGGCGGTACGCGCACTTCTCGGCCGATCATCTAGCCCCATACGCGGACCGCTTGTGCGCCTTGAGGGTGGTGGGCGATTCGGGCTTGGGCACGTTTTGGTCACAGGGACCAAAATGAGAAGGGGCTACTCACGTAACCCCTTGACGTATTGGCGCGCCCGGCACGACTCGAACGTGCGACCCCCTGGTTCGTAGCCAGGTACTCTATCCAACTGAGCTACGGGCGCTGAGAGGCGCGATTGTAGCAGAAGGTTTTGGCGATCCGGAAGCCGATGCGGGCGATTTTGTGCATCGGCGCAGGCCGATGAGGATGCGCTCATTCTCATAGCGATCCGCGAACTCGGAACGTTCGCTCGCAATCAGCAGCTTTCCCGATCCCAGTGCCGTACGAGCGCTTTGGGCATGGCTCATCCGATGCGCCGCCAGTATCATCGACCTCTTCCTGCTGCCCGGAGCGCCGTCGCTTGATGCCGGTCGAAGCGCTGCAGCAATGACGAGGAGAGCGCAGTGAGGAGAAATAACCTTTGGTCGGCACGCGGCGTGGGCCTGTGTTTGGCCGCCGCAATCGCTGTCGCCGGGAACGTAGCGGCGCAAGGCTTTCCGACGAGACCCGTCAGCATCATGCTCCCGTTCCCTCCCGGTAGCGGTAACGACACGGTGGCGCGCATCCTGGCGCCGAAGCTCGCGGAAGAACTTCGCCAGCCTTTCGTCATCGACAACCGTCCGGGGGCGGGTGGGGTGGTGGCTGCCGAACTGGCTGCGAAAGCCGCACCCGATGGCTATACGCTGTTTCTTCCGAGTTCGAGCGTGGCGATCAACATGTACTCGAAGCGAGCGCGCTACGATCTCGTCAAGGATTTCGCGCCGATCTCGCTGGTGGGCGAGTTGCCCTTCACGCTGGTGGTCCACTCGTCGATGCCGGTGAAGTCGATCAAGGAGCTGATTGCGCTCGCCAAGCGTCGCCCGCGCGAGCTGAACTTCGCATCGACAGGCATGGGCGGCACCGGCCATCTGCTCGGGGAACTGCTGCGCACGAGTACCGCGATCGAGATCACTCATGTGCCCTACAAGGGCAGTGCTCAGGCCTCGCAGGAATTGATCGGCGGGCAGGTGCACATGTTGTTCACCAACGTGTCGTCGATGGCGCCGCATGTGAAGTCGGGGCGGTTGCGATCCTTGGGCGTATCGGGGGCGAAGCGTTCGCAGGTCTTGCCCGACGTACCGACGATGGCCGAAGCCGGCTTTCCGCAACTCGACATCGGGACGTGGTTCGCGCTCATCGCGCCGACAGGGACCCCCGCGGCTATCGTGAATCAACTCAATCAGGCGACGGTGAAGGTGCTCGGCCTGCAGGATGTACGTACGCAGCTCATTCGGCAAGGCGCGGATCCATCGCCTGCCACGATCGACGTCACTGCGGCGTTCCTGAAAAAGGACGTGGCGCGCTGGGGCAAGATCATCAAGGACGCCGGGGTGACGCTGGAGTAGTACTGGGGCGACGACCGGGTTCGTCTGGGAAAGACAGGGTGAGGAACCGTCTCGCCCTGTTGCCCCCTACATACGACATGCGGCCCTTGACCCAAGCGATCGAACGCCGCTGCATTCGCGCCCGCTACGCCATTACTGCAGTCGTCAGCCGTCCTTCTTCGCTTCGGCGAGCAACACATCCCAACGCTTCGGCAATTCGACTTTCTTTCCGGTGGGAAAGCCGAGAAATCCGTTGTGTGCGAAGACATAGGCGTTGTTGCGCAGCGGATCGCCGCCGACAGCAATCATGAGGTCCTCGGGCTTCCACACGATCGGTACCATGCGATCGGGATCATCCGATTCCAGGAAGAGATTCGGAATGAGGCCAGCCTCGACGTCTTCCTTGAGATTCCACTTGCCGCGGATGTTCCAGTCGCGCAGTTGCTGCTCGAAGTCCCAGGCCGGCCGGCGCACGCGCTCGAACATGAAGCGCTGAACGTCGAGCTTGCTCCATCCTGCCTTCGCCAGCGTGCGGGCGAGAATTGGCGTGATCACCGCGAGCGGACGCAATGTGCCGTGGCCATGGCTCGTGGTGAACGTGATCTGCCAATTGTTGAAGCGCTCGATGGAGTCGGCGAGATAGGGCAGAAGCTGCTCCGGGGTTGATCCCGACACCGACGATAGCGAACCGCCGCCGGTAAAGCGCGAGAGGGTGACGACGTTGTCGCCGCGTGCGAATCCCATCTCTTCGCCGATCGTCGGCCAACCCACCTCGTGCAGTACGTTGTCGTTCTCGGCGAGCACCACGCGCCAGGTATTGCCGAAGGTCGCCTTGTCGGTCTGGTGCAGATGAAAGCCCGGTACGTTGCGCAGGTAAAGGCGGAAGAAACGTCCGACCGACGTGTTCGGCATGAAGCCGTCGCGCAGCGCACCCTGGGTGTAGTTGAAATCGAGCGCTTTGACGATCGGGCCGTTGAGGATGATGAGCGTGTCCGCGCCCGGCGTGTTGCCGCTGTGCTCGACGCCGTAGCGAGGATCCGCCATGGCTTCGGCAATCGCGATGAGGATCGGCATGTACTCCGGACGGCAGCCTGCCATCACGCCGTTCACGGCCACGTTCCACACCGTGGCGGAGCGTTTGTCCGGAAGCATCACGCCGAGCACTTCCGACGGGTCGCGATCGGTGAAGCGGAGAAACTGTTCGACGGCCTGCTTCGTCGGCGGCACGATGGGAAGTCCGTCGGTCAGGCCATGGCGATAGAAGTACCGGTTCACTTCCGTGAAGCTGCCGCGCACGATGATGTCGCGCTCGCGTGCTTCGAGGGGCTGGTCGATGCTGTCGTCGGCGTGCGTCAGGGTCTTGATGACATCCGGGAGTGTGGTCTCCAGGATGTCGCGCCGCAATTCCTCGGGGCTCTTGGTGCCGATATGACCCGGCACGAGTGCGATCGGAATATTGCGCAAACCTAGCCCGATCGAGGTTGCGGCAGCCTGCCGGACGAATCCCTCGCAGGTGAGGGAGGTGGTCGGAAAGCCTGCGACTTCACAAGCTGCACTGGCCCGCAACACGGCGGGCGTGCAGCTGCCTCAACAGGCCATCCCGGAGATGACGGCGTTGACGCCCAT
>JBIKKL010000088.1:0-11264 GCA_044360365.1 Burkholderiales bacterium
TGCCGTCCTGCGCCTCCAGGCCGTATGGAAGAATTTTCGACCCGAGCACGTTTACCGAGCCGACCTGCCGGGCGTAATGAAGAACAGCACCCGCTGGATGATCGCTGCGGTGACGGGCGGTCGGGGCCGCGAGCCCGTTGCGCTTCTGGACAATGGCCCGCTGCGCGAACTGCTTGCGCAGCGCATCGAGTATCCGGCCATTCAGCGGGCGATCGATGCCGGTCATCTCGATGCGCTAGCGCTGACCTGCTCCGGGTATACCTCGGGGCAGTCGGTCACGTTCTTTCAGGGCGCATCGGGCGTTCGGCCATGGCGACGAGCTCGCCGCATCGGTGTCCCGACGGCCATCGGGATCGAGCACCTGCTCGCATCGTCCGCGCTGCCTTTCATTTTTCCTGCAGTGCACATCAATCGCGAGTACTTCGGCGATGGATCGATGCGGCAAATCGCACCGGTGAGCCCGGCGCTACATCTGGGCGCGGATCGGGTCCTGGTCGTCTCCGTAGGGCGGCAACAGAACGCGACGGCCGTGGAGCGCCCGCAGTCCGAGGGATACCCGACCCTTGCACAGATCGCAGGTCACGCGATGAACAGCATTTTTCTGGATTCGCTGGAGGTGGACCTGGAACGTCTCCAGCGCATCAACCGCACGTTGAGCCTGTTGCCGGCGGAGGCCATGGAGTCCGGCCGAACGTCATTGCGTCACGTGGACTTCATGGTGATCTCTCCCTCGGAGGAACTGGATAAGATCGCCCTGCGGCATATCGAGGAGCTGCCCAGGACAGTACGCGCGTTGTTTCGCAGCGTGGGCGCCACCCAGCGCGGCGGATCGACGCTCTTGTCGTACCTGCTCTTCGGTCGGCGCTATTGTCGAGAGCTGATCGCGCTGGGCTATCGGGATGCCATGGCCAAGCGCGACAACCTGCGCGGCTTTCTCGGATACGATGCGCACTGGTATTGCGAACTTCGAAACACTGCTGCATGAAACCCTACTCCGAAGCCTGCGAACGAAATGCCGGTCCGATCATGGAGATCCTGGCGAGGGTATTCGCTGATCGGCGTCAGGTCCTGGAGATAGGCACTGGCACGGGGCAACACGCAGTTCGCTTCGCTTCCCTGTTGCCCCATCTCGTCTGGCAGACGAGTGACCTGATTGACGCGCACCCGGGTATTCAAGCATGGCTCGCCGATGCTCGGCTCTGCAATGTGAGGGATCCGATCGCGCTCGATGTTCGCGACGACGCATGGCCCGTCGGTCGCTACGATGCGTTCTTCAGTGCGAACGTGATCCATATCGCCGGCTGGCAAGCGGTTCAGTCCCTGTTCCGGGGGATAGGACGTCATCGTGCGGATGATTGTGTCGTCGCGTTCTACGGGCCGTATAACTACGATGGGCAATACACCTCGCAGAGCAACGCTGAGTTCGATGCGTGGCTGCGGCGGCGGAATCCGGAGAGCGGGATACGTGATTTCGAAGCCGTCAACGCTCTGGCGGCAGAGGTCGGTCTGACGCTCGTCGAAGACAACGCGATGCCGGCGAACAACCGGCTCCTCGTCTGGCGCTGATGCACGCTCATGCGCCTCGAATGCATCGCGCGCCGCGCTTTGACAGGTCCAGTCGGTGGTGTTACGTTGATCGATCCCACCAGTGGTGATTTGCCATGAGCCGCGCTTTTGTCAAGGAAGTGGACGACAACCTGCCGTCGGACGAATTGCCCGAACGGCCGCAGAGTCCGCACCCGAATTACGTTACCCCGCGAGGCCTGGAACAGCTTCAGGCGCGTGCACACGAGCTTCTGACGGAGCGAGATCGGCTCGCCGCGCTAGATGATCCGATGTCGCGGACACGTCTGCTCGAAGTCAAGCGCGATCTGCGTTACTTCCAGGGGCGAATCGAACGCGCGATTCTTGTCGATCCCGCCGGGCAGCCGAAGGACGAAGTGCATTTCGGTGCTGAGGTGGATATCGAAGATGCGGGCGGCACGCGCTCGACCTATCGCATCATCGGTGAGGACGAGGCCGACGTTCACGCCGGCAGCATCTGTTGGGCTTCGCCGCTGGGCAAGGCGCTGATCGGCTTGAAGGTGGGCGAAACCTTCGTATGGGAAAAAGCGGGTCAGCCGCTGGACGTCGAAGTCGTCGCGATTCGCTATGGGCATACCTGAGCGTCGGCGCCCGGGAACCTTGGCGCTGATCGCCCGAAAGCGTGACGGAACGTGCATGCGTCCTGTCATGGACGGAATCATGCTGCTGCTCGGATCGTGACTCTGCTTGCATTGATCGCGGCGTTGCTGGTCGAACAGGCGCGTGCGCTGTCGGCGACGAATCCGGTTTTTCGCGCGTTTCGCGCTTACGCCAGGTTCATCGATCGCACGTTCAATGCCGGGACATACCAGCAAGGCGTGCTTGCGTGGTTGTGCATCGTGGTGCCGATCGTCGGTGCGGTCTTCTTGACATCAACGCTTCTGCATCGATTTTCGGCTGTCGCATCGCTCCTCTTCGATGTCGTGATTCTTTACCTTACGATGGGATTCCGCCAGTTCAGCCACGCCTATACCGATACGTTGAGCGCACTTCGCGCAGGCGATCTGACCCGGGCGCGAGTCAACATCGGGAGCTGGACCGGCCGGCCGACCGAGCAGATGGAAGCGACGGAGATCGCCCGCATCTGCATTGAACGCGGATTGTGCAGCGCGCATCGGCACGTGTTCGGCGTGATCGCGTGGTTCGCAGTGTTCGGTGCATCGGGTGCCGTGCTTTTTCGTCTGGCCGCCATGCTGCGAGATCACTGGGGCGCGCGGGACGAAAGCGAAGAAGCCCCCTTCGGGGCGTTTAGCAGCGTGGCGTTCGACGTCTGCGACTGGGTGCCGGCACGGATCACGGCGGTCTCGTTCGCCGTCGTGGGTGACTTCGAAGATGCCCTGTTTTGCTGGCGTACCCAGGCAGATGCGTGGCCCGATGCCTCGGAGGGTGTCGTATTGGCGAGTGGTGCCGGTGCGCTCGGGGTCCGATTGGGGGCCAGTCTCGCCAACACGGATCCCATGGAACTGCGCTCGGAACTCGGCATGGGCGACGAAGCCGATGCCGAACTCATGACGAGTGCAGTGGGGCTCATCTGGCGTGCTCTCGTGCTTTGGCTCTTCGTGCTGCTGCTTGTAAGTGCGGCGAGCTGGCTCGGCTGATCTCCGAGCGTCGAGATCGTGTTCAGCCGACGGAGTCGTGCCGTCCGATCGATGCCAGTATGCGTCGGTAGCTGGCGAGACGCGTCGGCTCGATTCGACCCGCGCGCACACCTTCGTCGAGCCCGCAGCCTGGCTCACCGTCGTGTCGGCAGTTGCTGAACCGGCACTGCCCCAGCAGCGGACGCATCTCCTTGAAACAACTCGCCAGGTCTTCGGGAAGCACATGGCTCAGCCCGAAGGCGTGCATTCCGGGGGAATCGATGATGTTGCTCGACGCATCCAGGGCGTAGAGTTGGGCGCGCGTGGTCGTGTGTCGGCCTGCATCCCGGAAGGCGGAGGTATCGCCCACGCGGGCAGCGGCCTGCGGAACAAGCCTGTTGACGAGCGTTGATTTGCCGACGCCGGATTGCCCGACGAAAACACTGGTGCGTCCGCGCAGTTCGTCGAGGAGTCGGTCCAGGACCAAGGTTTTCGACGAGGTCGCTGTTCGATAGCCGAGGGCACGGTAGGAATCCAGAATGCCTTCAATCGAGGCCCCGTCTCGGGGGGCGAGATCGATCTTGTTCAGCAAGAGCAGAACGCCGATGCCTGCGTGCTCGGCGGCGATCAGGCAGCGATCCAGAAAGTCGATATTCGGCACGGGCGACACGGCCAGGACGATGACGACCTGATCTGCGTTGGCAGCGATCGCTTTCTCGCGCTTGGCGTCGGAGCGGTAGACCAGGCTCGTGCGAGGCTCGACATCCTCGATGACGCCTTCGCCGGGGCCGGTGGCGGCAATACTGACCCAGTCTCCGCAAACGATCCCGGTGCGACGCCCGCGCGTAACGCACGACAGGGTCTCGCCCGTCGGCGTTTCGACCAGGGACCGCCTGCCGAAGGAAGCGACGACCCGCGCATGCGCGATCTTCGAGGCGTTCTCAGCCACGAGTATCCCGAGCAAACGCTAAAGGTTGAACAAGGCGTCTAGCTTGGCCGCGCAAATGAAATCGTTCTCCGAGATACCCTGGATCGCATGGGTGTGATACGCGACCCGACAGGTGTTGTACCCGACGGTGAGGTCGGGATGATGATCTTCGCGGTGGGAGATCCACGCCGTGGCGTTCACGAATGCCATCGTTTGGTGGTAATTCTCGAACACGTATGTCTTGGCAATAACGCCATTCTTGCAGACCCAACCGTGGATGTGGTTCAGCAAAGCCTCGATCTGTGGCTCGGTCAGCGGCGATGCATCGCGGTCGCTGGGTTGGCAGTGACGATTCACGAGATCGATGCTTTGGGACATGGCGCCTCGATGCTGTTCGTCAGACGCTCGCCGGGGACTGCTGCAATCGCGCGATGCGCGTCGAGGCAGGCGGATGCGAATCGTAAAACGCGGAGTGCCACGGATCCGGCGTGAGGGTCGAAGCGTTGTCCTTGTAGAGCTTGACGAGCGCAGTTTCCAGATCTTTCGCGGATGCGTGCTGCGTGGCGTAGTGATCGGCCTCGAACTCGTGCTTGCGCGAATAGATGCCGAACAGCGGTTGAAGAAGGAACGTAAACACGGGCAACACCAGGAAGAACAGCACGAGGGCCATTGCCGTCGACGGCGTTTCCACGCCCAGTGCCGAGTAAAACCAAGGCTGTTGCATCATCTGGCCAAGCAGCCAGAAGAACCCGAGCGCGGCGGCGAACAGCCAAACCATGCGCTTGATGACATGCCGGCGCTTGAAGTGCCCCAATTCGTGGGCGAGAACGGCTTCGATCTCCGGTGGATCAAGTCGCGCGAGCAGCGTATCGAAAAACACGATGCGCTTGGATTGGCCGAATCCCGTGAAGTAGGCGTTCCCGTGGGAACTGCGCTTGGAGCCATCCATGACGAACAGTCCCTGAGAGCGAAACCCGCATCGTTCGAGCAATCTTTCGATGCGTGCTGCGAGCGCCTCGTCCTGCATCGGCGAGAACTTGTTGAACATCGGCGCAATGAAGGTCGGGTAGATCGCAAGCAATAGCAGATTGAAGCCGCTCCAGGCAGCCCATGCATAGAGCCACCACCGTTCGCCCGCAACGGCCATGAGCCACAGGATCAGGGCCAGCAGCGGTCCGCCCAGCAAGACAGCCAACACGGCACCCTTCGATAGATCGAGAAAAAAAAGCTTGAGAGTCATCTTGTTGAAGCCGAATCGCGCTTCCAGTCGAAATGTTCGGTAGAGGCTCAGAGGCAACTCCACGACCGAAGTGGCGATTGCAACCAGCGCGACGAGGGCGATACCCCGGACAATGTCCGATGCGAAGAACTTCGATGCGATCTCGTGGCCGAGATCGAGCCCGCCGCCGAGCGTGAGCACGATCAGAATGAGGCCATCGACCAGGATGGCCACGCAGCCGAGCCTCGTTTTTGCGCACGTGTAGTCGGCAGCCTTTCGATGGGCATCGAGCGAAACCTGATCGGCGAACGGGGCAGGTACGCGCTCACGATGCGCCAGGACGTGCCGATATTGCCGGTACGCCAGAATTAGCCGCAGCCCGATCGAGAGCGCAAAGGCGGCCAGGAAGAGTGCCGTGAATGGATGCATGTGCAACTGCGGAAGATACTGAAGTTATGACACAATACGGCGAAGAAGGCGGAGCAGATTATGGCACAGGACGCAACCAGTCTCATCTGGATCGACATGGAAATGAGCGGGCTCGACCCCGACCTGAACAAGGTCTTGGAGGTAGCCATCGTCGTTACGGATGCCCATTTGAACGTCGTCGCCGAAGCACCCGTGCTGGTCGTTCACCAACCGGATGATGTGCTGAATACGATGGATTCCTGGAATACGAATACGCACGGCCGTTCCGGGCTCACCGACCGTGTGCGTGCCTCGACCCTGACGGAGGGCGAGGTTGAAAGCATGATGGTGGACTTCCTGGTCGCGTACGTGCCGGCGTCGACGTCGCCGATGTGCGGCAACTCGGTGCACCAGGATCGCCGCTTCCTCGCGCGCCATATGCCCAAGCTGGAGTCGTACTTCCTCTACCGCAATCTCGATGTCAGTACCTTGAAGGAACTGGCGCGCCGCTGGCGCCCCGAACTGCTGAGCGGTCTGGTGAAGGTGGGCAAGCACGAGGCACTGGCCGACATTCATGAATCGATCGCCGAACTGCGGTATTACCGCGAGCACTTTCTGCGTCTCTGATCGCCGACGGCCGCCACCACGGCGGTCGAGAGGCACGACGCTCGTCGAGCGCGCCGCTCAACGATCTCACCGAATCGCATCATCGAATCTTATACCCGGGACACCATGGCAAAGGGCACGCCTTTCACGCTTCAAGTTCATCCGCGCATACCCGAGCGTCTGCAGCGCTTGAACGATCTCGCGAACAACCTGTGGTATGCATGGGATCGGCCCACCCGCGGGTTGTTCAGTCTTCTGCATCCGGGCCTATGGAACGCAGTAGGACACAATCCTAAAGCGTTCCTGCGCCGTGTCGACGAGCGCAGGTTGCTGGAGGTTGCCGAGGATCCGGTGTTCCTGGGAACGTTCAACAAGGTCCTGTCGGCTTACGACACGTACCATAGCGAGCCGATGCGTCGTAGCGGATCCGAGTGGCTGCGCAGCGAGGACCTCGTGGCCTACTTCTGTGCCGAGTTCGGTTTTCACGAGAGCTTTCCGATCTATTCGGGCGGCCTCGGCATCCTTGCCGGGGACCATTGCAAAAGCGCGAGCGATATTCGGCTGCCCTTCGTGGGTGTCGGGCTGCTTTACCGGCAAGGTTATTTCTCGCAGCTGATCGACGGCGAAGGCAATCAGCATGCGATCTATCGCGACAGCGAGTTCGCATCGCTTCCGATCGAACCGGCGTGCAACGCGGCGGGCAAGGAGATCTGCATCGAGGTGGGCCTGCCGGGGCGGACGGTGGTTGCCAAGGCTTGGCGGGCACGCGTTGGTCATGTGACGCTCTATCTGCTCGACACCGATGTGGAGTCGAACTCGGCGCATGACCGGGACATCGCACATCAGCTTTACGGCGGCGACAAGACGACGCGCATCGAGCAGGAGATCATCCTCGGCGTAGGCGGCGTACGGCTTTTGAGCGAACTCGGACTCAAGCCGACCATCTGGCACATCAACGAGGGGCATGCTGCCTTCCTGGTGATCGAGCGCATGCGCTCCCTGACGAAGCGCGGACTGAGCTTCGAGGCCGCATTGGAGGGCGTCGCTGCGAATACGGTATTCACGACGCATACTCCGGTGCCGGCAGGCCACGATCATTTCAGCGCCGGGATGATCGCGACCTACTTCGAGACGCACGCGAGCGAATTTGGCATCACGCCTGACGCGCTGCTGCGATTGGGCCGTACCGACGACAATGGCGACTTCAACATGACCGCATTGGCAATACGCGGATCGAGATTTCAAAACGGGGTGTCCAAGATTCACGGCAGCGTCTCCGCCGAGATTTGTGCCCAGATGTGGCCCGGCATCGAGCCGGAGGAGAATCCCCTCACGTACATCACCAACGGAGTGCATGTCCCGACGTTTCTTGCACAGGAGTGGCACGAGGTGTTCGAGCGCTACCTCGGTTTCGGGTGGGCGCATCGGCTGTGCGACGCCGATTTCTGGCACGGCATACAGCGCATTCCCGACCAGCTGTTCTGGAGCGTTCGACAGTCACTGAAGTCGCAGATGCTGCACCTCATCCGGTACCGCATAACGCAGCAGCACTTCCGCAACAACGGTTCCGAGGCGCACCTCGATCGGTTGCTCAAGCTCGCCGATCCCCTCAATCCCAATGTGCTGACCATCGGCTTTGCGCGCCGGTTTGCAACCTACAAACGCGCGAGTCTGCTGTTCGACAACCTCGACTGGTTGCGTGAAATCGTTTCGGATCCGAAGCGCCCGGTGCTTTTTGTCTTTTCCGGGAAGGCGCATCCGGCGGACAATCCGGGTCAGGACCTCATCCGCCAGCTGCATCGCGTGGCGCGCTCGCCGGAATTCGAAGGACGCATTCTCATGGTCGAAGACTATGACATGCGTCTTGCCCGTCGTCTCGTATCGGGATGTGACGTATGGCTGAACAATCCGGTCTACCCGATGGAAGCATCGGGAACATCGGGAATGAAAGCAGCGATCAATGGCGGCATCAACCTGTCGGTTCTCGACGGCTGGTGGGGGGAAGCGTACAACGGCAGCAACGGCTGGGCCATCAAGCCCGCATCGGTACAGCTCGACGAGGGGCGTCGAGCTCATGAAGAATCCGTGACGCTCTACGAACTGCTGCAGGATCAGGTCGCTCCGCTGTACTACGATCGGGGTGATCTCGGCTACTCGCCAGGCTGGGTGAAGCTCGCGAAGCAATCGATCTCGACCTTGCTGCCTCGCTTCAATTCAACCCGCATGGTCACCGAATACGTGCGGAAGACCTATCTGCCCGCCGCGCAGCAGGGCCGCCGGCTGAGTGAGAACGGCTATGAAGCCGCACACCGGGTTGCTGCGTGGAAAGCGAAAGTGCGCTCGGCATGGGACGGAGTTCGCGTTCGGCGTCTCGATGTCCCGAAAGCGGATCTCGCGTTCGGTGAGACGATCACCCTGCAGCTTGCCGTGGCACTCAACGGTCTTGCGGCGAGCGACGTCGTCGTCGAGGTCATCATGGGTCGTCCGTTCGGCTCCCTGCAGTTGCAGAGCAGCGCCCGTTACGAACTCGAGTGGGAAGGCGTGAAGAACGAGGCAGGCGAGGATCTGTTTTCGCTGCAGCTTTCGCCGGAGCTTTGCGGGCGATTGGAATACCGGATACGGGTATATCCCTGCCACGAGCTGCTGACGCACTCGTTCGAAACCGGACAGATGATCTGGCTGTAGCTGGGGCGGCTGCGCTAGCCAGATTCGGCACCGAGCATCGCGCGGTACAGTTCCAGATAGCGGCCGGCACTCGATTTCCAGCCGAAGTTCTTGGCCATGGCGTTGCGCTGGAGCGAACGCCAGATGTCCGGATCTTTCCAGGCTTGCACGGCTCGTTCGACGGCATCGAGGAAGGCGGCCGATGTGGGGGCGTCGAAGATGAAACCGGTCGCTGAGCCGATTGCGAGGGTCGCAGGGGTACAGTCGACAACGGAGTCGGCGAGCCCTCCGGTGCGATGAACGACCGGCAAGGTCCCGTAGCGCTGGCTGTACATCTGGTTGAGTCCGCAAGGTTCGAACCGTGAGGGCATCAGGAAGATGTCTGCACCGGCTTCGATCGTATGCGACAGGGATTCGTCGAATCCGCGGACGAAAGCCACGCTTTCCGGGTGAGCTCGCGCGATGGTCGCGAGCTCTTGTTCGATCCGGTCGTCGCCCGTGCCGAGTACGATGAGCTGCGCCGGCAGGGCCAGAAGCCGTTCTGCACAGGCTGTGACGAGGTCTATGCCCTTCTGCGGAATCAATCGGCTCACGATGCCGCAGAGCGGTACGTCGGCCGGCGTGTCGAGATTGAATCGTCGGCGCAACTCAACCGTGTTTCGAGCTTTGTCGACCAGACGGGCGGCGTCGTAGTTTGCCGCGAGTGCGGGATCCGTCGCCGGATTCCAGGCGCGCTCGTCGATGCCGTTGAGTATGCCGACGAGGCTTGCGCTGCGGCCCGTCAGGAGACCGTGCATGCCGAATCCGAGCGGCTCCGACTGGATCTCTCTTGCGTAGGTCGGGCTGACGGTGGTGATGCGATCCGCATAGTAGATGCCGGCCTTGAGAAACGACATCTGACCGTAGTATTCGATGCCCTCGACATCGAAACTTTGCGGCGGCAGCCCAAGCCTGGATACGAACGAGGGCGCGAAATTGCCCTGGTACGCGAGGTTGTGGATGGTCAACAATGAGGCGGCGTGGGGGCTGCCCGACCAATGGGCATACGCCGGTCCGAGGCCGCACTGCCAGTCGTTGCAATGAAGAACGTCGCAGCGCCAGTCGCACGGGGAACGGTCGCTGCTCAGGAGAAAGGCGACGAACGAGAGCAGGCCGAAGCGAATCGGATTGTCCGGCCAGTCGCGTCCAAGCGGATCGAGGTAGGGGCCGCCGTCGCGTTCGTACAGCTCCGGACAAGCCAGCACGATGAGGGGCGTACCGTTCGGGGCTTGGGCTGCGAGCAGCTTGGCGGCAGGAAACGCCCCTAACGCCGGCAGTTCCGCAATTGTGCTTACGCGGTTCACGCCTCCCAGGACATCCCGATAGCCAGGCAGCAGGATCCGGATGTCCACATCGAGTTCGGCTAAAGCGACCGGCAGCGCAGCGGCGACATCGGCAAGACCGCCCGTCTTGGTCAACGGGGCCATTTCGGAGGCCGCGAACAGCACGCGAATGGGTGGGGCCACGTTACGTTTCCGTAGGTGCTGCTTTATCGTCCGCGAATAGCCGCGCCATCAGCTGAAGCGTGGATGCATCGTGCGCGCTGGGAGGTCGATCCGTATCGACGTCCGCAAGAATGCGCTGGGCGAGCTGCTTGCCGAGCTCGACACCCCATTGGTCGAAAGAGTTGACGCCCCAGATACATCCCTGCACGAATACCTTGTGTTCGTAGAGAGCGATGAGGGCGCCGAGGGTGCCGGGATCCAGTCGTTCGAAGACGATCGAAGTGGTCGGCCGATTGCCCGGAAACACCTTGTGCGGCACGAGGGCTTCGAGCTTGGTTTCGTCCATGTCTTGCGCGCGCAGTTCCTCGCGCACTTCGTCAGCTGTTTTTCCGCGCATCAAGGCTTCGGTTTGCGCGACGAAATTCGCGAGCAACAGGCGGTGATGCGAGCCAAGCGGATTCTGGGTGTGCACCGGCGCGATGAAATCGGCGGGAATGACTTCGGTGCCCTGGTGAAGCAGCTGATAGAAGGCGTGCTGGCCATTGGTGCCAGGTTCGCCCCAGATGACCGGGCAGGTGGCGTAGTCTACCGTTTCACCGTCGCGGCGGACCCGTTTGCCATTGCTTTCCATCTCCAGCTGCTGGAGGTAGGCGGGAAATCGCGAAAGATACTGGTCGTAGGGCAGTATCGCGTGCGAGCGCGTTCCGAAAAAATTCGTGTACCAGACGCCTAGCAATGCGAGTAGCGCGGGCGCGTTTTCATCCAGAGGGGCGGTTCGAAAGTGCTCGTCCATC
>JBIKKL010000657.1:0-3088 GCA_044360365.1 Burkholderiales bacterium
CGCTCACGCTCCTTCTCCAACGCCACGAAAAGCTTGCGCGCCTGATGTTGCGACGTCACGACGCCGAGCGCGCACCCGATTGCGATCAGAAGCAGGACGAAGTTGAGTTTGACCATCGATCAGCGCCCTTCACCGGTCCGCCGCGACAGGTCACGCAAGACCCGACGCCCACCGCCGCAAGCCGCAAACACGTGCGCTCTCATCAAGTCCGCTCCGCAACCCGCATCACCGCGCTTCGAGCGCGTGGATTGGCTTCGACTTCCAGCCTGCCGGGACGCACGGGCTTGCCGACCAGACGCAACCGCGGCTGCGGCAACTCGCTCGCCCGCACGGGCAGATCGAGCGGAAGCCGATCTGCCTGTGCGGCGTCGCGCATGAAACGCTTGACGATGCGATCCTCGAGCGAATGGAAGCTGATGACGACCAGCCGCCCGCCGCTGCGCAGCGCATCGACGGCCTGGGGCAGCACTACCGACAATTGCGAGAGCTCCTCGTTGACATGAATCCGTAAAGCCTGAAAGGTACGCGTCGCCGGGTCCTGCCCAGCTTCCCGTGTGCGGACAGCCGTTGCCACGACCTGGGCAAGTTGCTGTGTGGATGCAAGAGGTCCCCGCGCTCGAGCTGCAACAATCGCTGCTGCAATCTGTTTAGCAAACCGTTCTTCGCCATAGCGACCGATCACCTCCCCAATCTCGCGCTCGCCCGCATGCGCCAACCATTCCGCAGCGGTTTCGCCGCGCGTCTGATCCATGCGCATGTCGAGCGGCCCGGAGCGGCGGAAGGAGAACCCCCGCGCCGGATCGTCGATCTGCGGCGACGAGACGCCCAGATCGAGCAGCACGCCATCGACGGCATCGATACCCCGCTCATCGAGGACTGCACCCAGACGGGCAAACGGCGCATGCGCGATGCTGAAACGTTCATCCACAATATCCTTGGCTGCATCTACCGCTGCCAGATCCTGGTCCAGAGCCAACAATCTGCCTGCCGAACCGAGCCGCTCCAGGATGCCGCGAGCATGACCCCCGCGGCCGAACGTACCGTCGACATACTTGCCCTCGGGCCGTATGGCGAGCGCCGCGAGCGCTTCGTCCAGCAGCACGGGCCGGTGCTGCATCGCTTGCGCCATCTAGAGAGAAAACTTTTCCATCCCGGGCGGCAACAGACTGTCGCCCTGCGCGACGATCTGCTCGATCTGCTGCTCCCAGGCCTCCCGGTTCCAAAGTTCGAAGTGAGACCCCTGACCCACCAGCATCACCTGCTTCTCGAGCGCGGCGTACCGTCGCAATTCGGGCGCAACGAGGACGCGTCCGGACCCATCCATCTCCACATCCTTTGCAAAACCCACCAGGAGACGCTGGACCATGGAAGTCTGCCGCTCGAGACTGGAATAGCCCATGATCTGGGTACGTATGGGCTCCCAGGCCGGTCGGGGGTACATGAGCAGACAACGATGTGGATGTGCGGTGATGACCAAACGACCCTCGGCCTGAACGGCGAGGACGTCACGATGCTCGGTGGGCACCGAAAGGCGCCCTTTCGCATCGAGACTCAGTTCTGTCGCACCTTGAAACACCGATTATTCCGCCCAAAAATCCCAGGAAAACCCACTTCTCCACACAATTTCCCACTCTATACGCATGCGCAAGTGAGGTCAAGTGCAAGCAGACGGCTTTTTTCAATTCCGACAAGGAGTTAAAGCAGAACGAGGAGACCGGCGTCGATACCGGAGCCGAAACCTCTTGATTTAGAAGGGGTTATCGACCACGACCTCTCGTAACACGTTGATTTTTAGCGCGTGGCGACAAAGGGGAAGCCGACCGATAAGCCGGGTTCTGTCGTGGACAGCCATTCCTCTTGGCGCCCGGTTGCCCGAACGCTCCAGCAACCTACCCGGGAGCAGCGCGAGCCACGCTATCGCTCCCTACACGGTCTTGCTCCGGATGGGGTTTACCCTGCCACCCGCGTTGCCGCGGGCGCGGTGCGCTCTTACCGCACCTTTTCAACCTTGCCAGCCGTGCTTCGTCCAAACCGAGCCGCCGCCGCCCCGGCGTTCGCCGTCGCGGCAGCCGCTTGGCATGCCAGGCCCAAAAGGCCCGAAACATGGCTTCGGCGGTATGTTTTCTGTGGCACTTTCCGTCGCCTCGCGACGCCCGGCCGTTAGCCGGCATCCTGCTCTGCGGAGCCCGGACTTTCCTCTGCGCACTCTAGGCGCACAGCGACTGTCTGGTCGACTTCCCGTGCGGAGACTACCACGCCGGCGCGCATGGCGTGCAACGACTGCATCGTGAGCATCCCACTCCTCGTTGACAGTGTCCCCTACCCCACGCACATTACGAACGATAGAACACGGACACGAAAAGAAGCCCAACCATGTCGACACCCGATCGAATCGATTCCAAACGACTCGCCGACTTCGCGTCGGCCGTGTACATGAAAGCCGGCGTTCCGGGCGCAGACGCCTGCCTCCTTGCCGATACGCTGGTGCAGGCTGATCTCTGGGGCCATCAATCCCACGGCGTACTGCGATTGGGGTGGTATCTGGATCGCTTGCGCAACGGCGTGATGCGACCGACACCGAAGATCGACCGCATCGTCGACGCGGGCGCCCTGGAACTGCTCGACGGCAACGAGAGCGTCGGCCAGGTCACGACGATGCACGCGACGCGGCAGGCGATCTCGCGCGCGAAAGCCCACGGCGTGGGCATCGTGGGCGTGCGCAACTCGAATCACTTCGGCACCTGCATGTACTACACCCTCGCCGGCGCACGCGAGAACTGCGTCATGATGTTGACGAGCAACGGCGGCCCGGCGATGGCCCCGTGGGGTGGACGCAAGAAGATCGTCGGCACGAACCCGTGGTCAGTGGCCGCACCCGCCGGGCGTCACGCCCCGTTCGTGGTGGACATGGCGAATACCGGCGTGGCGCGAGGCAAGATCTATCTCGCCCGCAACAAGCGCCAGTCCATCCCTTTGGGCTGGGCCCTGGACAAGGACGGCGCACCGACCACCGATCCGCAAAAGGCCATTGAAGGCATCATCCTGCCGATGGCCGAACACAAGGGTTATGCGATTGCCGCGATGGTCG
>JBIKKL010000658.1:0-3084 GCA_044360365.1 Burkholderiales bacterium
CGGATGACCGGCAATCCCGGCAGCGGACGCAGGACAACGGGTTCCTTGAGGTCTGCAATCTTGGTGATGCAGGCCAATCCGTTCTTGCCGTTGATGTTCATGGCGTCCGATCCGCAGACCCCTTCGCGGCAGGAACGCCGGAAAGCGATCGAGTCGTCCGCAATCTTCACCCTCACGAGCGCATCGAGCAGCATCTGGTCGGTGGGCTCGAGCGGGACATCGTAGTCCTGCATGTAGGGCTTGGCGTCCTTGTCCGGATCGTAGCGATATATGGATAAGCGCATGGTTGGTGCTCAGGAAACGGCGTGAAATGGGAAGGGGGAAAGGGGAAGAGCGGATACACCCTCTTCCCCGATACCGGGGGAGAGGGCTGGGGAGAGGGGGATTCCCTTTTCCTTTTCCCTTTTCCCCAAAACGACGACGGCTGCGAAAATCGATCGCATCAATAAACCCGCGCCTTCGGTTCGAATGCCGCCACCGTCAGCGGTTTCAGCTTCACCGGCCGATACTCGAGGCGGTCGTCGTCCTTGTACCAGAGGGTGTGCTTCATCCAGTTGACGTCGTCGCGGTTCGGGAAATCGGACCGATCGTGCGCACCGCGCGATTCCTTGCGGGCGTCTGCGGAGATGAGGGTGGATCGGGCCACTTCGATCAGGTTGTCGAGTTCGAGGGCTTCGATACGGGCCGTGTTGAAGACCTTGCTCTTGTCCTTGATCTCCGTGTGCTTCGACCGTTCTGCAATTTCCTTGATTTTCGCGACACCGTCCACCAGCAGATCCGGGAAGCGGAACACCCCGCAGTGCAATTGGAGCGTTCGTCGCATGTCGGCCGACACAGTGGAGACATTCTCCCCGTTCGTCTGGTTGTGGAGCCTGTCCAGGCGGGCACGGGTGAGATCGCCGGCATCCTTGGGCAGATCCTTCAATCCGGAATCCGATTGCAGATCGCGAATCACTTGCTCGCCCGCGCTCTTGCCGAACACGAGCAGATCCAGCAGCGAATTCGTGCCGAGTCGGTTCGCTCCGTGGACAGACACGCACGCGCATTCGCCGACCGCATAGAAACCGGGCACGATGGACTCCATGTTGCCGTCCTTCGGAACGACGACCTGCCCGTGGTAATTCGTCGGAATGCCGCCCATCTGGTAATGCACGGTCGGCACGACGGGAATGGGATCCTTCGCGCAATCGACGTTGGCGAACTTGAGGGCGATCTCTCGAATACCCGGCAGCCGCTTGTTGATGACGTCGGCGCCGAGGTGGTCGAGCTTCAGCAGAATGTATTCGCCATCCTTGCCCGCGCCACGACCTTCCTTGATTTCCGTGGCCATGGCCCGCGATACGACGTCGCGGCTGGCGAGATCCTTAACGGTCGGAGCATAGCGCTCCATGAAGCGCTCGCCGTTCTTGTTCAGCAGATAGCCGCCTTCGCCGCGGACGCCTTCGGTGATCAGCACGCCGGCACCTGCGACGCCGGTCGGATGGAACTGCCAGAACTCCATGTCTTCGAGCGGAATGCCGGCACGGGCGGTGATCCCCAGACCGTCGCCTGTGTTGATGAAGGCATTCGTGCTGGCGGAGTAGATGCGGCCTGCGCCTCCGGTCGCGAAGAGCACGGCCTTGGCATGGAAGATCACGACCTCGCCGGTCTCCATTTCCATCGCCGTGACGCCGACGACATCCCCTTGCGGGTTGCGAATCAGGTCGAGCGCCATCCATTCGACGAAGAAATGTGCACGTGCGCGCACGTTGCGCTGATAGAGCGCGTGCAGCATTGCGTGCCCGGTACGGTCGGCGGCAGCGCACGAACGCGCCACGGGACCTTCGCCGTAGTTGCGCGTCTGACCTCCGAACGGGCGCTGATAGATCTTGCCCTCGGGCGTACGGTCGAAAGGCATGCCGTAGTGCTCGAGTTCGTAGACGACTTCGGCGGCCTTGCGGCACATGAACTCGATGGCATCCTGGTCACCGAGGTAGTCCGACCCTTTGATGGTGTCGAACATGTGCCAGTGCCAGTTGTCTTCGCCGTTATTGCCCAGCGAGGCGGCGACCCCGCCCTGAGCCGCAACCGTATGCGAACGCGTGGGAAAGACTTTGCTCAGCACGGCCACCTTGAGATCGGCTTCGGCAAGCTGGAGCGCGGCGCGCATCCCCGAGCCCCCTGCCCCTACGATCACTGCATCGAACTTCCTGACTGCGAACGTCATCTCACAAGCTCCAGAGAATCTGCACCGTCCAGACGGTGTAGGCGACCAACGCAACCACCACGGTCACCATGAGACACAAGCGCAGCGTTGTAGGTTTGACGTAATCCATGAGCACGTCGCGCACACCCACCCAGGCGTGGAAGTACAAGGCGAGCAGGCAGACGAAGGTCGGCACACGCATCCAGGTATGCACGAACAGCGACCGCCACGTGATGAAGTCGAGGGCAGGTTGAAGCATCAGCACAACAAGGAGAAAAACGGCATAGACGCCGACGATCGCGCCCGTCACCCGTTGCAGCATCCAGTCGCGCAGCCCGTAATGGGCGCCGACGACGGTGCGCTTGGCTACCATAGCTTCACCCCGATCAGGACGGTGAGCACAAGACTGACGACGAACACGAGCTTGCTCGATGCACGAGCCTTGGGCAGATCCACGCCCCAGTGCAAGTCAAGGGCGATGTAGCGGATGCCGGCGCAAAGATGATGCAGGAAGGCCCAGATGAGTCCGATCAGAATCAGCTTGACAACCGGATTCGATATGACCGAAAGGAAGTGACTGAAGCTCGACTGAGAGTGCAGCGAATTGTCGAACAACCATAGAAGCAGCGGCAGGCACAGAAACATGCCGACCCCGCTGACCCGGTGGAGGATGGAAAGCAAGCCGGGCAATGGCAGCCGAATATTATGGAGTTCTAGGAACTTGGGTCTGGTTTTTTGCATGGATGGGGTCATGGGGACGTCGTCATACGCAAATCCGTTTCACCTGCGAATCGGGCGTGAGGCGCAGATGAAAGATGCCTCTGGGAGAGGTCGTTCGGGCCGAAGAACAGTCGACATCGTGGCTAAGGTCGGTTATGGCGCGAGGCCGCAATCACAAC
>JBIKKL010000659.1:0-3081 GCA_044360365.1 Burkholderiales bacterium
TTGCAGATGCTCGCGCGGCGGGAGGAGATCCAGCTCTCTCGCCTTATCGGGGCCACGGACGCTTTCGTTCGGCGTCCCTTCGTCTATTTCGGCATGATCCAGGGCTCTTTGGGCGGCGTGGCGGCGCTCGCGATTCTGACGGGAGCCCGCGCCGCGTTGTCCCCACCATTGACCGAGTTCTCGATGGCGTACGGATTCGGACTTGAAACGCCCGACGTTCCGCCCGAGTGGATCGCAGGATTCGTGATCGCGTCGGCGCTGCTCGGCGCTACCGCGGCATGGACGGCAGCCACTCGACATCTCTGGGTGCGCGATTTGCGACGGCCCACGAGCTACTGAACGCATCAGAATTTGCGAACTTTTGCCGTTGTTGGCACTCTCTAGCATAGAGTGCTAACATCCTGGCAGAAAAGGAGCAAAGTGATGAACGGTATCGTCGCCCTACCCACGATCTCCGCTGGTGGCAGCCTCGATAGCTACATCCAGGCGGTGAGTCGTTTTCCCATCCTCAGCCAGGAAGAAGAGACTGCCTTGGCGCGTCGCTATCTGGAGCGCGACGACATCGAGGCCGCGCGCACCCTGGTCGTGTCGCATTTGCGTGTCGTAGTGTCGATCGCTCGCAGCTATCTAGGCTACGGACTCAACCAGGCCGACCTCATCCAGGAAGGCAACATCGGCTTGATGAAGGCCGTCAAGCGCTTCGACCCCGAGCGCGGCGTGCGCCTCGTGTCCTTTGCCATCCACTGGATTCGTGCGGAGATTCACGAGTTCATTTTGCGCAACTGGCGCATCGTCAAGATCGCGACGACCAAAGCTCAACGCAAGCTGTTCTTCAATCTGCGCAGCCTCAAGCAGGGGCTCGGCACGCTGGGGGACAAGGAAGTCGGCGAAATGGCGGCGCATCTCGGCGTCAAGAAGTCCGAAGTCATCGAGATGGAGACGCGGCTCGGCGGCCAGGACCTCGCCCTCGAACCCATCGGGGATGACGAAGGCGAGGGCGTCAGTCCGATTGCTTACCTGCGTGATTCCGGAAACGAGCCCTTGGAGTTGCTGGAAGACGAGCAAAACGAGCGGCTGCGCAGCGACGGTCTCAAGAACGCCCTCGATGCCCTCGACGCCCGCAGCCGACGCATTGTGGAAGCCCGATGGCTGCGCGACGGCGATACGGCAACGCTGCATGAACTGGCCGCGGAGTTCAAAGTCTCGGCGGAGCGTATCCGCCAGATCGAACAGCGGGCGCTGCGCAAGATGAAGGAAGCGATGGCCGCGCTCGCTGCCTGATCGGAATCGCCCAGCCGTCATCAAAAGGGCCGGTTCGCACCGGCCCTTTTCGTTTCTGCCCGTACTTCCCGGCGTCCCGAGCGTGCCTGCGTCAGAGATTCACTGCTTCAAGAGCAGCCGCACATCGTGTACGACGTCTTCGACCGCTGCCTCATGGCGAAGAAAGAGTCGCACTCGTCCCGACTTGTCGAATACATAGGTGCCCGCGGAGTGATCGATCGTGTAGGTGCTGTCTGTTTTCCCGGGCTGCTTCTGGTAGATCACTTTGAACTCCTTCGCAGTCCGGGCCGTTGTCTCGGCATTTCCGTACAAACCCAGAAACCTCGGATTGAACGCTGGCACATACTGCGACAACAGTTCGGGTGTATCGCGCTCGGGGTCTACCGAGATGAACAACACTTGCACCTGATCGGCATCGGCACCCAACTCCTGCGCCACCGAGGCAAAGCGGGACAGCGCTGAAGGACAGACGTCAGGGCATTGCGTGAAGCCGAAGAAAATCAATACGACCTTACCCTTGAAGCTATCAAGCGTATAGCGATTCCCATCGTGACCCGTCAGTTCAAAGCCCTTGGCGAAATCGGCACCGGTGATGTCGGTCGCCTTGAATGCGCTCGGCGAACAACCGCCAATGAAGATCAGAAGGCCGAACAGGAAAGCTGAGAATCTTCGCATCACAATGGAAGATAGTGATCCATGAGCAGGGCTGCGAACAGCAATGAAAGATAGAGGATCGAGTAGCGGAATGCCCGCCGTGCCAATTGATCGCTGTACTGCGTGACGATCTTGATCGCGTACTTGAGATAAACGGCGTTGAGCGCGATCGCAGCGACGAGATAAACAAAGCCGCTCATCCGGAATGCAAAGGGAAGGAGCGTCACCGCGCAAAGGATGATGGTGTAGAGCAGCACGGAAAGTCGCGTGAACTGATCGCCATGGGTTACCGGCAGCATCGGCACGCCCGCCTTCGCGTATTCGTCTCGACGATAGAGCGCCAAAGACCAGAAGTGGGGCGGCGTCCAGGCGAAGATGATCAGGAACAGGAGCAGAGCGTCATGGCCGACTTCGCCCGTCACGGCTGCCCATCCAAGTACCGGGGGCATGGCACCGGAAGCGCCGCCGATGACGATGTTCTGAGGCGTCAGTGGCTTGAGAATCACCGTGTACACGACGGCATAACCGACGAATGTTGCAAGGGTCAGCCACATCGTGAGCGGGTTCACGAGCTGATAAAGCGTGAGCAGGCCGATGCCGCCGATGACCCCGGCGAATACGAGCGTCTGAGCAGTCGTAATCGTTCCCTGGGGCAAGGGACGGCGCCGCGTACGCGTCATGACCGCGTCGATCTTTTGTTCGACCAGGCAATTGAATGCGGCAGCAGCGCCTGCCACCAGCGCAATGCCCATCGTGCCGAAGACCAATGGCTGAAGCGGAACGGCGCCCGGGACCGCGAGCAGCATGCCGATGAATGCCGTGAAGACGATGAGCGAAACGACCCGCGGCTTCGTCAACTGATAGAACTGATGCAGCCGCGAACCGAGGTTCTGGGCGTTCTGAGTAGCGAGAGTGCTCGACATGGCGTGCGAGGCATCGGAATGCTGGAAGAGGGACGATTCTAACATCCTCGAGTCGACAGACCGACCATCGCAGCACCCTCAGCCAACCCGCGAGTATTTGAGCAGTCGGCTCATGTCCTTGATCATCCGCTTGGGGTCGGCATCTTCCGGAAATCTGAGTATCAGGTTGCCCAGCGGATCAACGACGTAAATGTGCTTGCGAGCCGACTGCGGTGCGATGAGC
>JBIKKL010000661.1:0-3080 GCA_044360365.1 Burkholderiales bacterium
ATGCCGTGGGCGTGCGCCGCATCGTTCTGACCGCCTCGGGTGGTCCCTTTCGGACGTTGCGCGCGGATCAGCTCGAGAATGTGACGGTGGCGCAGGCGTGCGCCCATCCGAATTGGGTCATGGGGCCCAAGATTTCCGTCGACTCGGCGACGATGATGAACAAAGGCCTGGAAGTCATCGAAGCCCGTTGGCTCTTCAACGCCCCGGGGGAACGGATCGGCATCGTCATTCATCCCCAAAGCATCGTGCACTCGATGGTGGAATATCGCGATGGGTCGACCATCGCTCAGCTCGGACAGCCGGACATGCGCACGCCGATTGCTTATGCGCTCTCGTACCCGGAGCGGATCGAGTCCGGTGTCGAGCCGCTCGATCTCACGCGTGCCGGTCGCCTCGACTTCTATCCGCCCGATTTGGAGCGATTCCCCTGCTTGCGGTTGGCTTTCGATGCGCTCGCTCGAGGCGGCACGGCACCCGCAGTCCTGAACGCGGCGAACGAGATCGCTGTGGCC
The DNA here is from genome assembly GCA_044360365.1 of Burkholderiales bacterium. Taxonomy (GTDB): domain Bacteria; phylum Pseudomonadota; class Gammaproteobacteria; order Burkholderiales; family WYBJ01; genus WYBJ01. Next base: position 513 of record JBIKKL010000661.1, read on the forward strand.
GGTTTTCTGGACGGGCGGATGCCGTTTCGGCGCATCGGGGAACTCATCGAGTCAGTCATGTCTGACGTAAGCATTGGCGCCGCAGACACGCTCGATGCAATCTTTGCCGCCGATCGCCACGCTCGCGAGGTGTCCGCGGTGTGGATCGCGCGTCACTGTCGACCCGGCGGTTCCGTGACCGGGTGTCAGGGCGAGGAAGCTGCATCGATCGGGAGATCGCGTTGAGCATGGTGACTACAGTCGTTGCGTTCGTCATTGCGTTGGGATCACTGATCCTCTTTCACGAGCTCGGTCATTACCTCGTGGCCAGGGCCCTGGGCGTGAAGGTGTTGAGGTTCTCCATCGGATTCGGGCGTCCGCTCGTTCGACGGGTGCTCGGCAAAGACAAGACCGAATGGGTCATAGCGGCCGTGCCGCTCGGCGGGTACGTCAAGATGGTCGACGAGCGCGAGGGCGTCGTCGCCCCTGCGGATTTGCCGCGCGCGTTCAATCGACAATCGGTTTATCGGCGCTTCGCGATCGTCGCTGCCGGGCCGATCGCGAATTTCCTGTTGGCCATCGCGCTGTACTGGGTGCTCTTCGTGTCCGGCATGCCCGGACTGCGGCCCGTAGTCGATGCACCGCCTGCCGGTACGCCGGCCTTCGTCGCCGGCTTCCAGGCGGGCGATACGCTGCAAAAAATCGGTGGCGAGACCGTCCCGACCTGGCAGGACGCACGCTGGATTCTCCTCAAGCATGCCGTCGCACGCGGCTCGGTTCGTGTCGATGTCACTGATACACGGGGCTACATCGAGTCTCGGACGATCGACTTCTCGCATCTCGGCAGTGAGGATCTCGAGGGAGACTTCCTGCAAGCTGCAGGTTTTCGACGGTTTCATCCACCGATCGATCCGGTGATCGGTCGCATCGTCAAGGATGGGGCGGCCGAGCGCGCGGGCTTGCAGGAAGGGGATCGCATCGTAGCCGTCGATGGTGTCGCAGTGCGGCAATGGCAGGATTTCGTAGCCGAAATTCGCGCTCGCCCGAACGGGAAGCTCGAATTGGTGATCGAGCGTGGGGGGGCGCGCAGCACGTTATCGGTCGCCCCCGAATCCGCGACGGAGGCCGGCAAGCAGATCGGTCGCATCGGCGCCGCGCCGCGAACCGATCCTGAGGCCCTGCGTTCCATGCTTACGGAAGTGCGCTATGGTGCCGGGGAGAGCGTCGTCAAGGCGGTTGCGAAGACTTGGGAAACGTCCGTCTTCAGTTTGCAGATGCTCTGGAAGATGCTGACCGGCCACATCTCGCTGAAGAACCTTTCGGGCCCGATCACCATTGCCGACTATGCGGGGCAGTCGGCGCAGATCGGATGGGTGGCCTACCTGAGTTTTCTCGCCTTGATCAGCATCAGTCTCGGCGTGCTCAATCTGCTGCCCGTACCTTTATTGGATGGCGGTCATTTAATGTATTATACGGTCGAGATTTTGAAGGGCAGACCGGTCTCCGAGCGCGTCATGCAGATCGGTCAGCACATCGGCATGGCGGTCCTCTTCACCCTGATGCTACTCGCCCTCTACAACGACGTGAACCGGCTGATCAGCAACTGAACCGAAGAATGCGATTCTCACGTCTGGTACTCGCAAGCGCGCTTCTTTTTGGCGCCGGCAACACGCTGGCCCTTGAGCCGTTCATCGTCAAAGACATTCGCGTCGAAGGCATACAGCGCACCGAGGCAGGCACGGTGTTCAGCTACCTGCCCGTGAAGGTCGGCGAGACCCTGACCGAGGAAAAGGCTGCTGCAGCGATACGTGCGCTGTACGCAACAGGTTTCTTTCGCGACGTCACGCTGGAAGCCGATAACGGCGTTCTCATCGTCAATCTGCTCGAGCGACCCAGCGTCGCGCAACTCGATTTCGTCGGCGTGAAGGAATTCGAGCCCGAACAGCTCAAGGCCGGGTTCAAGCAGGTCGGGCTTGCCGAAGGGCGGATCTTCGACCGCTCCCTGCTCGAGCGTGCAGAGCAGGAACTCAAGCGCCAGTACGTGAGCCGGGGCAAGTATTCCGCCACCGTGACGACTACCGTGACGCCCCTCGAGCGCAATCGCGTGGCCGTCAGCTTCAACGTTGTCGAAGGCGAAGTCGCGAAGATTCGGCAGATCAGCATCATCGGGGCCAAGTCGTTTCGCGAGAAGGACCTGGTCGATCTGTTCGTGCTGCGCACGCCGGGCCTGATGACCTGGTTCTCCAAGCACGATCAGTATTCGCGGCAGAAGCTTCAGGCCGATCTCGAAACGCTGCGTTCGTTCTATCTCAATCGAGGCTATCTCGAATTCAACGTCGATTCGACGCAAGTCTCGATAACGCCCGACAAGAAAGACGTCTACATCACTGTCGGTATCACCGAGGGCGAGAAATATACGGTATCCGACGTTCGCATGGCCGGCGAGATGCTTGTGCCCGAGCCCGAATTGCGCAAGCTGTTGAAGCTAAAGTCGGGCGAGGTGTTTTCGCGCGAGCGATTGACGGAATCGACCAAGGCAATCTCGGATCGGCTCGGCAACGACGGCTATGCGTTTGCGAATGTGAACGC
>JBIKKL010000660.1:0-3080 GCA_044360365.1 Burkholderiales bacterium
ATCGAGCTTCTTGCCGTTCTCGACCGTCGCAGCTACTACGTCGAGCTCGGCACGCAGTTCGAATCGCGTCGCGTCGCGTACAAGTATTCGGCCTCCGACCTGGGCCGCATGCCGGCTGCCGCACGGGGCGCGGTCGATGACGTGTGGACGTGTCGCATGCCGGCGCTTCCGATCTTCGGTGCAGATTTGAAGCTGGAGCGCGCGCAGGAAGTACAGTGCCCCAGGTGCGGCGTCCGAGGTCGGGTCGAGTTGCAGGAAGCCTGGGGCACGATGGCGTATCCGTTCTCCACGACCTACGCGTGCAACGACAAGGTCGGCATCCAGTGTCAGACGCGCATGGGGCACGCAGCGGCATACCTCGGCGTGTCGGGCACGCCCGGTTTCGTCTCCGAGTTCATCGACGCCCACGCAAGCATCGATCCGGCGCCGGAGCGCATGCTCGAGTTCCTGGTCGACCGTGTTTCGCCGGCCTGGATCGAGCGGGTGGAGGCCTCGGTGTCGAACAAACTGCGCGAGATGCTTGCGAACGCCGATGCGGATGTTCGAAGCAATGAACGCATCACGCGACAGCGCCTGCGGGTTACATGGACCGGCGTGACCGAGATCCAGTATCGTTTCGAGGGGCACAACTATCTGATCTGGATTCCCGAGCGTGCCGACGTGATTCCGATCGCCGTCGAGCATCCGCTGCCTTCGGTGGATAGTGCGTCAGCACCGCCGTCGAGTGCGCCTGAACCGCAGGAGGTCTCCCCCGCGCGGACGCCGGGCGTGTCATCGCCTCCAAACCATCACGACACAGCAATGGACGATGTGCCGACGCAGCCGGCACGCATGATCAAGCCGGCCTCGGGCTCGACGTGGATACGATCGGCCGGCTTGTGGCTCGCGATCTTTGCGGTGCTCGTCGGCGTGGTGATGTGGATGGTGAACTGGAAGCCCTGACGGTCGCAGCGTCGTGGTTCGAGAAATCCCCGTGGCAGATGCCCGGCGGGATACCCGATGGCAGGCGCGAGGCCGCTTGAGCGGCGCGTGTGTAGCGCGTCAGGTCGACGGGGGCGGGATGACCGGCTCTTCGCGGGGCAGCCAGAGGAGCACCAGTGTCTTGATCAACGCGATGCCCGCGAGTATCCAGAACAATGCCGTGAAGCCCATCGCCTTCACGAAGGGTCCGAGGAGCCAGACGGCGATGGAACTCACGCCCGCCGATACGGCGAGCCGCATGCCGGCGACACGCGAGCGCAGACGATCGTCGACATAGCGCACGATCATCGCATCGGTGAACGGAATCGAACCGAAGACCAGGATCATCACGCCGAGCAGCAGCACGAAAAGCAACCAGCCCTCGGCGTACGCAGCCATGACGAGCAGCGGAACGAGCGGGATGGACAAGGCCATGTTGAGCGGCTTGAACGCCATGCGGTCGATGAGATTGCCGACCACGACCTGCGCCAGGGAAGCAATGGCGTAGATCGCCGCAAGCAGCAGACCGAGCATGGCCGGATCCTGGATGATGGCGCGGAATCGCTCCGACAGCAGTTGCGCGTTGCCGTTGGTCGTGAAGTTGAAGAGCAGGCTCGCGGCGATGGCCACGGCGGTCATCACGGCGAACACCCGTGCGAGCGCTGCGGGGGTGAGTACGACCTTCGCGCCGCCTTTGCGTTTGGCCGGCGCTTCGGATTCTTTCGGACAGACGAGGGCGAACACGACGCCGCAGCCGATGCACAGCACGCCCGGGATGGCGAAGGCATAGCGCCAGCCCAGCCACTTGATGAACAGGCCCGTGACCAAAGCGGCGCCCGCAATGCCGAGATTGCCGGCCAGGCCGTTGAACCCGATGACCGCGCCCGGGTTGCGGGCGTGCTGTACCAGCATGGGGATGCCCACCGGGTGATAGATCGACGCAAAGGTTCCGAGCAGGGTGAGCGCGATGCCAAGCTGCAATGCGTTTTGCGCGACCGAAACGAGCAAGGCCGACGCGCCGAGTCCCACGAAGAAGACGATCATCATGCCGCGTCGACTCCAGACGTCGCCGAGTCGCCCGGAGGGCACGGCGCCGAGGCCGAACATGAAGAATGCGCCCACCGCGTAGGGCATGAGGTCGGCCCAGTTCGCATAGCCGAATTCGGCAGCCACGGAGGTGACTGCGGTGGCGAAGATCAGCAGGAACATGTGATCGACCGCGTGGCCGAGGTTCAGCAGATAGCCTACGACGCGCGGGAAGGCGCCCGATAGGGTGGGGGAGTCGATGACGGTGCTCATGATGGGGAGTATGCGTGATTTAAGGGCCGATGTCGCAGCCAGGGGCCGGCCCGGTTTGGAAATGGCGAGGGGCGTGGGGAAAGGGGGAAAGGGACAGGGGAGGGCCCCCCCCCAACCCCACCCCGGCAGGGGGAGGGCGACTGTCGAATCGGCATCTCTGCTGTATTCGGCATTTCCCTCTTCCCCTTTCGCTTTTACCCTTATCCTTGGCGTCGGTTGGACCGACAAGAGGAGATGAAAATGAAATCATACTGGATCGTCACCCAGGGCCATCAAGCCGTCCTGGAGCAGCGCGACGTTCCCGAACCGACACCGAAGGCCGGGGAGGTGATCGTCCGGGTTCGGGCGAGTGGATTGAATCGCGGCGAGCTCTTCGTCGGCGGCGCCGTGCACGGCGGGCCGGAAAAGCTCGGCGGTAACGAGGCCTCCGGCGAGATCCATGCCGTTGGGGAGGGGGTCACCGGCTGGAAGGTCGGCGACAAGGTGATCGCCCGCGTGCGCGGAGCTTGGGCGCCCTATGCGCCGACCGATGCAAAGCAGCTCATGCCCATGCCCGAGCGTCTGAGCTGGGAGCAGGCAGCGGCGATTCCTTCCAGCTTCCTGACGTCTTATGAAGCAGTCGTCCAGTACGGACGATTGCAGGCCGGCGAATGGATGCTGGTGATGGGCGCGTCGGCCGGGGTCGGCGTGGGCGCCATCCAGACGGCGCAGGTGCTGGGGGCGAAGACGATCGGTACCTCGGGTTCGGCCGAGAAGCTGGAGCGACTGAAGGCCGCCGGACTCGACGTAGGCATCTGTACCCGCAAGCCGGACTTCGCAGC
>JBIKKL010000662.1:0-3066 GCA_044360365.1 Burkholderiales bacterium
CGGATCGCCGCCCTGCCCGCCATACTCGCGCGGATAGGTGATGCCGAGCCAGCCCTTGTCGTAGATCTTGGCGTACAGCTCCTTCGCCTTCGGTCCGAGGCCCCGCGTATCGCCGGTCGATGTTTCCGGATCGAGCTCGGCCGCGATCTCGGCCGTGATCTCCTTCTTGATGAATCTGCGCACGTCGCTGCGCAACGCTTCCTGTTCGGCGGTGTAAGCGAATTCCATGACCTGCTCCTCGTCGCGTCGGGCAGCGAGCTTCGCGAGGCGTCTGCAGCACGCGCGCGCGACCTTGCCCGGTGACCCTGTGATTGTGTCTGTCGATGACGACGAGCAAGGATACCACCGGCGCTTCGGATCGCAGGCCCGGGCGTTCAACATGCGAACCCTTCGCCGACTACCAGGGCGTCCGATGCACCCCGAGGACGGTCAACGCGCCGAACACGACCAACCCTGCCGCAATCGCCGAAAACATGACGTACAACGGCGCGCCGGTCATCGATGCAATGGCCCCGAGCCCTGCGACCGTCAGCAGACGCGCCGTCCCGGCGAGCACCGGCAGCACGACCCGCGCGGCACCTTGCGAAGCAAAGTAGAGCCCCATGCCGACGCCGAAAAACACGAAGCACGGACCTGCGATGCGCAGATACAGCGCACCGCTCGCGAGCACGTCGGGATCGTCGCTGAACAAGCCGACCCATGCCGCAGGAAACGATGCTGCGGACAGGCCGATCAGCATCGTGACGCCACCCGCGAGGGCCGCACCGGTCCAGGCGATGCGCCGGGCGCGTTCGACCGCGCCCGAACCCACGTTCACGCCCACCATGACCACGAGCGCCTGACCGATCGAGAAGACGACCGGCACCATCAACAGTTCGAGCCTCACGCCGACGCCATAGCCCGCAAGCGCTGCAACACCGAACCGACTGACCAGACCGGTGAGGATCATCGCCGTCACGATCGTCTGCAGCGCAGACAACGCGGACACGCCACCTACGCGCAGGATGTTCGCCGCCGGCGACCAGTGGATGCGCCAATCCTCGCGCTGCGGCCACAACGACGTGCGGCGCAGATGCAAGATCAGAATCGATGCCGCCAAGGCGAAGCCCGCGACATGCGCCGTTGCCGTCCCGGCGATTCCGTAGGCCGGCACCGCCCCCCATCCGAGCGTCAGTACGCGCGACAATCCGATCTGGACGACAGAGGCCGCAATCAGGGCAAGCGCCGGCGTGCGCGTGTCGCCGCTTCCGCGCGAGACGGCAGCCAGCGTGTTGCCGAGCCATACGACGACGGCACCACTGAAAAGAGCGTCCGAATAGGCACTCGCCTGCGAGAAGGCTTGCGGATCGCCGCCGAGCAGGCGATAGAGTGGCGGGCCGCAGAAGAGCGCGAGTACCGTGTACAGCAACCCCATGCCGAATGCGATCACGAGCGCATGCGCCACGAGGCTGCGAGCATCGGCATGACGGCCGGCACCGAGCGCGCGTGCAATGGCGGACGACACCCCACCCCCCATTGCACCCGCAGACGTCATCTGCATGAACATGACCAGCGGAAACACGAGGGCAAGCCCTGCCAGCGGTGCCGTGCCCGCGCGTCCCACGAAGTGCGTGTCGGCGATGGACGTCGCGATCTGGAAGACCGCCAGCACGATGCCCGGCGCGGCAAGCCGTGCGATGCGCGGAGCGACGGGCCCGTGCAGCAATGCCTGCGTCGCAGCGGTGGGCGCACGTGCCGGGAGGACCGATGTCGGAGTATTCACTTCGCTGATCCGTGGTACCGGCTTGGCGTCGAGACCTCCTGCTGACGCAACGCCGGCACCGACAACGCAGTCAAACGCCGCGTGACAGCATCGGGATCAGCACGGCGGCAGCCGTCGCAAGCACGAGAAAGCCGACGACGATCCACACGACGACCGACGTGCGATAGTGCACGTGCGGCGTGGCCTTGCGGATCTCCTCGTATTCGGGTGTGAGGATGTATCGCCCCCTCGCACAGAGCAGCAGATAGAGAACGTAACCGTTGATGATCGTCCCGACCGGGAACCCGAGCAGTCCGAGCGCGGCCAGGATGATCGCCGGAATCCGTACCCACGGCTTCAATGTCCGCAAACCGTAGCCGACCACGCCCATCGCTACGCCGAACACGAGGCTCAACATGCCGATGTCGAAGAGCCCGACGAACATCACCAGTCCGGTTACGATCAGTCCGATCGTTGCCAGATAGTAGAGCAGCCCCACGCTGCGCAACGAGGCTTCGACGGAAATGTGCTCCCGGCGGACGGCTTCCGCCTCGGCATCGATCTCCATCTCGGCGACCACGGCCGTGGGGGCACTGTAGGGATTGACGACTTCGGTCATCGCAGGCTCGCTTTACGGACTCTCGAGCATCATGTCATAGCCGGCGCAACGGAGGAAAGCCTCGCGTGGCAAATGAAAGCCGTGCGAACACTGCTGCCGAAGCGACTCGCGAACCTTCTACCAGACGAACGCCGGCAATGCGAAAGTCGGCCGAACCTCGGCCTCGGCGATGAATCGCGCCCAGGCTTCGTGCGACGGCTGATCGCCCCAGCGCCGAACGAGTTCGTCGGCATGAATGCCGCCCACGACGAACGCACTCGTCAGGCCGGCACCTTGGGCGCCGAGGATATCGTGCTCGATCGAATCGCCCACGGCGATGACGCGCTCGGGCGTGCACGCGCGAAGACATTCGAGACACGAGCCATAGATCTCCGGGAACGGCTTGCCATGACGCACGACGCGACCGCCCAGTTCCTCGTAGCGACGCGCCAACATGCCGGGCGCTTCGACCGTGCCATCGGGCGACACGCGGACGAGGTCGGGATTCGCGCACACGAGCGGCAAGCCGCGAGCGACGCCGGCGCGCAGTTCAGTTTCGTAGTCCACGACGTTTCGTCGAGGCGAATCGATGCCGATCGCGGCGAGGAAGTCGGCCTCGTCCACCCTCGCGGCGAACGTGAGCCCGATCCCGTCGAGGAGGGAGTGATCGCCATCGCGGGTGAAGGCGTAGCATCGCGAGCCGAGAGACCGATGGAAATCGGAACGT
>JBIKKL010000664.1:0-3060 GCA_044360365.1 Burkholderiales bacterium
GATCGTTCGCACCGATATCTTCAATCAGGTCCACGAAGGAATCGACGAGGGCAACAATCGCACGGCGTCCGCATCGACGCTGACCGTGGCGGTCGACGAGCTCGTCATCGGCACACCGCTGAACACCTCGCTCGCACCCGGCCAGGAGAAGCTCTACCAGATCACCGTCCCGCGTGACCAGACACTGCGCGTGCTGCTCAACGCAGGCGACGACAAGAGTGCCAACGAAATCTTCCTGCGTCATGGCGCGGTACCGACGTCGGCGGCCTTCGATGCAACCTACCAAGGTCCGCTGTCGAGCGATCTCACCGCCATCGTGCCGTCGACGCAGCCCGGCGTCTACTATCTGCTCGTGCGCAACTTCAATGCGCCGGCCGCGGGGGTGGAGATCACGCTGCTCGCCCAGCTGCTGCCGCTCGTGATCACCGACGTGCACACCGACGTGGGCGGGGACAGCCGCTACGTCACCACCACGATACTCGGCGCGCAATTCAGCGACGATGCGATCGTGAAGCTCGTGCGTCCCGGCATTGCGGAGTACGAGCCGCTCGTGTGGCAGGTCGTCGATTCGAGCAGGATCATCGCCACGTTCGACTTCACCGGCGCACCGCACGGTCTCTACGACCTGAAGGTCATCAACCCGTCGGGCGACACCGCCATCGTGCCGTATCGCTTCCTCGTCGAGCGGGCGATCGAGCCCGAGGTGACGATCGGCATCGGCGGGCCGCGCGTGATACTCGCCGGCGATCAGGCGACGTACTCCGTGGCCTTGCAGAACCTCGCCAACGTCGATGCGCCGTACACGTACTTCGAAGTCGGCGTGCCGCAGCTCAACAACAACTTCTGGGTCTACAACCTGCCGTTCCTGGAGTACTTCACGAACGTGCGCGGGGTGCCCGAAGGTGCGGCCGGCAGCGACAACGCCGGCGTTCCCTGGGTGCAGATGGAGTCGATCGTCAACGCGTCGCAAGGCGAGAAGGCGGGGCAGCTCATCGCCTCGGGCTTCCTCTTCGATCAGCCGGCGGACGGCTTCGGCGGCTTCACGTTCAACGTCACGACGTATCCCGGCCTGCGTGAACTGCACGATCGCGCGTTCAATGCGTTCCGCAGCCGGATGGCCGCGTTCTTTCCCGATCTCGACGGGCTACTCGAGGACGGGCCCAACGGGCTGGAAGCGTGGTGGGAGGGCGTGAAGCAGAAGGCGGAGGAAGTGCAACCGGGTCTCGGCCAGGAACTCGGCAAGCTCGACTTCATCGGCCTCTACAACAAGAACGCCGCCGTCCCGGACGAGAACACGATCCCCTTCATCCCGTTCCGGTTCCATGTCGTCGCCACGGCGACGACGATGACGCGCGCGGAGTTCGTGGCCTACCAGAGCAAGGAGGCGCGCGATCTGCGCACCAAGATCCTTGCATCGAGCATCGCGCCCGGTGCCCTGCTTGCACTCGCGGCCGATGAGCAGACGTGGGTCGATCTCTATCTGGCGGCGCTGGAGGACGCGAAGCTCCTGCGCCCCGACGGCGAGACGCCACCCATCCGTACACAGCAGCACATCGTCAGTCTGATGACGACGATTGCCTCCGGCATCCTGTTCGGGCCGGCCGGCAGCGAGATCCGCAGCGACGGCAATCTCGTCGGCTTCTTCGAGCAGCTGCGCGAGATCTACGGCCACGATCAGGACCGGATGGCCGAGATCGAGTTCTACGATCCGCGCGAGAGCGATCTCTACTCCGGTGAAGTCCCGGTGCCGGCGTTGCCGGACTTCGAAGACTACGATCTCGGGCTCGCCACGCAGACGCACTTCGAGGCCTTCCGCATCTATGTGCCGTGGATCGCCTTCGAGGATCGCGGCGCGGGCCTGCCGACCGATTTTCAGATCAACGGGCCGGAGCCCGTCGACGGCGACGAGTTTGCGCAGCTCGATTTCACCAACCTGCTCGAAGGCAACGTCGGCAGCGGCCGGCTCGCTTCGATCACCGGCCCGCAGACATTCGATACCGACGGTTGGGTGCCTGTCGGCCAGACGCTGCCCTACACGATCAACTTCGCGAACGATCCTGCCTCGGGACGCTACATCAACGAAGTGCGGGTCGTCACGCAGCTCGATCCGGATCTCGATGCGCGCTCCTTCCAGCTCGGCGACATCAAGGTCGGCGACATCACGATCGATGTTCCCGACGGTCGTTCCCTCTTCCAGGGCGAGTTCGATTTCATCGCTAGCCGCGGTTTCTTGCTGCGCGTAAGTGCGGGCCTCGATCTGTTCCAGGAAGTGCCTGCCGCCAGCTGGCTCATCCAGGCGATCGATCCGCTGACCGGCGAAGTGCTGCAGGATACGACGCGTGGCTTGCTCAAATCGAACGATGCGCTCGGCAACGGCGCCGGCTACGTGTCGTACTCCGTCGAAGCGAGCACCGATGCCGACACCGGCGCAGAGATTTCCGCATCGGCTCGCGTGCTCTTCGATACTCAGGCGCCGGAAGACACGCTCGTGCTCACGCACAAGGTCGATGGCCGCGCACCGGTGACGACGATCGACGTCGATCGCATCGGCACGAGCGCATCGTTCGACGTGACATGGGAAGTCACCGACGATCCACTGGGTTCAGGTTTCAAGCACGTCACGCTCTACGTGGCCACCGACGGCGGCGACTTCAGGATCTGGCAGCGCCAAGTGGATGTCGCCTCAGGCAGCGCGGTGTACGAAGGGGCGGTCGGCCACACTTACGAGTTTCTTGCGCTGGCTACGGACATCGCCGGTAATCGTGAAGCACCGCTCGCCGGAGTCAACGCGCAGGCCGACGGCTCCGGCGTCAACCTCGGCGCACTGCCTACGGTGCCGGGCACCACGCCGGCCGATTTCGGTGTTGCACCCACACCGTTGCCGCAGCCGTCGACCAACGCGCTCTTTCTCGAAGCAAACGCGGGCATTCCAAGCGCACCGCCCGCGACATCCCCGAGCGAGTTCGATGCCGTCATTGCGCCCTTCGTCGCGCAAGCGTTTGCGACCGGTATCGGTCAAAGCCACGCCGATATCGGGCCCATGGCCATCGTCGAGCGCCC
>JBIKKL010000117.1:0-10226 GCA_044360365.1 Burkholderiales bacterium
CGCCCCCGAATCCGCCGGCCTGCTCGCCCTGTCGACGGGACTCTCGCGCCTCTACTCCGACGATCACGACATGCTGCGCGAAGGCATGCGCGTGTACGATGCCCTGTATCGCTGGTGCCGGGAGGGGCAGCCGATGAACGCGACGTGGCACCTCAGCGCTGCGAGCACGCTCGGATAACACCAACATAGAACGAAAGCACCGACACGATGAGCGCTTCCACGACCGATCCTCGGACTGCAAACACGCCGACCGACACCGCGCCCGCCGCGCCCACCTTCATCGAAGCCTTCTGGTTCTGGCTGAAGCTCGGCTTCGTGAGCTTCGGCGGCCCCGCCGGGCAGATCGCCATCATGCACCAGGAACTCGTCGAGCGACGCCGCTGGATCTCCGAGAACCGCTTCCTTCACGCGCTCAACTACTGCATGGTCCTGCCGGGCCCAGAGGCGCAGCAGTTGGCGACCTACATCGGCTGGCTCCTGCATCGGACCTGGGGCGGCCTCATCGCGGGCGGTCTGTTCGTCCTGCCATCGCTGCTGATCCTGATCGTGCTGTCCTGGATCTACATTGCCTTCGGCGACATGCCCGTCGTGGCCGGCATCCTCTACGGCATCAAGCCCGCCGTCACCGCCCTCGTGCTGTTCGCCGCCTATCGCATCGGCTCGCGCGCGCTCAAGAACAGCTATCTCATCAGCATCGCGGCTGCGGCGTTCATCGCGATCTTCCTGCTGAAGTTGCCCTTTCCGCTGATCGTGATCGCAGCCGGCGTGATCGGGTACGTCGGAGGTCGCCTGCGGCCCGCGCAGTTCGCCACCGGCGGCGGCCACGGATCGGCCAAGAAGCACTACGGCGCAGCGGTGATCGACGATCACACGCCGACGCCACCTCACGCCCTGTTTTCCTGGCGGCGTCTATGGCTGGTCACCGTGATCGGCGTGGCACTGTGGGCCGGCGCGATGGCGATACTCATAGCCAGCGACGGCGTGGACGGAACGCTCACCCACATGGGCTGGTTCTTCACCAAGGCGGCGCTGCTCACGTTCGGCGGTGCCTACGCCGTGCTTCCGTATGTCTATCAGGGCGCGGTGGATCACTACGAATGGATCACGGCCACGCAGATGATCGACGGGCTGGCTCTCGGCGAGACGACACCCGGCCCGCTCATCATGGTGGTCGCGTTCGTGGGCTTCGTCGGTGGCTGGATGAAAGAGGTTCTCGGCCCCGATGCGCTGTTTCTGGGCGGCACCATCGCCGCCATGGTCGTCACCTACTTCACCTTCCTGCCCAGCTTCATCTTCATCCTCACGGGCGGGCCGCTGGTGGAAACGACGCACGGCGACCTGAAGTTCACCGCACCGCTCACGGGCATCACGGCCGCCGTGGTCGGCGTGATTTTGAATCTGGCGGTGTTCTTCGCCTGGCACGTGCTGTGGCCGCAGGCGAGCGAGGCGGCACCGTTCAGCGGAGGATTTGAATGGGCCTCGCTCGTGATCGGCGTCGCCGCCTTCGTCGCACTGTTCCGCTACAAGCTCGATGTCATGATCGTGCTCGCAGGCTGCAGTGTGGCGGGCCTTGCCTGGCACTTCCTTTCACGCGCGGTCGGGCTTTGATCGTGACTACGAAGTCCGCCCCCCGCATCGCCATCCTCTATCCGGGCGATCGCCAAGCCCGACTCACCGCAACTCCGCAAGCCACACGCTTCGCCGCTATCTTCGACGCATTCACGCGCAGGGGCGCGACGGCGGAATGCGCCGTGTATCACGACGACTTCCGCGACGAAGTCCGTACACAGTTGCTTGCCGTCGATGCCGTGCTGGTGTGGGTGAACCCGATCGTGGACGGACGCGACCGCTCGCAGTTGGACGCCATGCTGCGCGATGTGGCGGCAACCGGCGTTTACGTGAGCACGCACCCGGACACCCTCTTCAAGCTCGGCACGAAGCAGGTGCTCTTCGATACCCGTCATCTGCCCTGGGGCTCGGATACGCATGTGTACCGCAGCCCCGCTGCGCTTGCGAAGGAGCTGCCGTTGCGTCTTGCAGGCGGCGTCCGCGTGCTCAAGCAGTACCGCGGCCACAGCGGCGACGGCGTATGGAAAGTGCAACTTGCGAATGCTGCCGTGCCGACCCTTGCGGTCACGCACGATCCGCTCGTTCGCGTACACCATGCAAGGCGCGGGAGCATCGAGGAAGTCGTTCCGCTATCGATGTTCCTTCAACGCTGCGAGCACTACTTCGAAGGCGAGGGCCGGATGATCGACCAGGCCTATCAGCACCGACTGCCCGAGGGCATGATTCGATGCTATCTGGTCCAGAACAAAGTCGAGGGTTTCGGCCATCAGGCCATCAATGCGCTTTGTCCGCCGCCGCCCGGCATGCCTGCGTCCGAGGCACCCCTGCCCAGCACCCGCATCTACCATCTGCCGACGCTGCCGCCCTTCCAGGCGCTCAAGCGCAAGCTCGAAGACGAATGGCTGCCGCAGGTACTGCAAACGCTCGAGCTGCGCGCCGCCGATCTGCCTGTCTTGTGGGATTGCGATTTCCTGCTCGGACCGCGCGACGAATCGGGAAACGATACCTACGTCTTGTGCGAGATCAACGTAAGCAGCGTTGCGCCCTTTCCCGACTCGGTCGTCGAGCCCCTGGTGCTCACGACACTGCGCAGCCTGCGGTAACTGTCGCAGCGAACCGGGCTACGATTGACGAATCGCAACCCCGCCCGCTCGGCCCGCAGCGATCATCGATGCCACTCGGTTGCTCCTCGCCGCGATTCCTTCGCGCGCGGTTGAGCGCCCCACGTCTGTAAGCCGACAAGCCGCGGGTCGATTCTGAGAGAATCCATGCCGAGGGTTCAGAGACGCCGATCGACATCGACGAGCATCTCATGGAGAAGGGAGGCGATTCGTGGCGAGCATTCTGCGCGTGACATTGGCGGTAGCCTGTGTGTGCCTGATCAGCGGCTGCACGAGCATGGGGGTCGGAACCATATTGCGCGACCGCCCCGCCTACAACGAAGTCATCGCCGATACCTGGAAGCAGCAGACGCTGCTCAACATCGTCAAGCTGCGCTACTTCGATACGCCGACGTTCCTCGACGTCTCCTCGGTCATCAGCTCGTACCAGTTGCACGGGGAACTCAGCTTCGAGCGCGAGTTCTTTCCGCGCGCACCGTCGGACACGAATCGAACCACAGGCATCGGCGGCAGCTACACGGATCGACCGACGATCTCCTATGCACCCCTGACAGGAGAGCGGTTCGTGAACAATCTGCTGCGCCCGATTCCGCCGCAAGCGGTGTTCGCGATGATCATGGCGGGGCATCAGGCCGACTTCATACTTCGGGCGACCGTTCGTTCGATCAACGATGTCTATAGCTACACCGGTGCACAGTCCCGGGCTCGGGGCGAGGATCCTGCATTTCCCGACGTCGTCGATGCCCTGCAGCGGCTCCAGCGCATCGGAGCGCTCGGAATGCGCGTCGACGAACGAAGGGTAACCGACGACGAGGCACAGGATCGCGGCAGGCGCGATCGGGTCCGGCGCGAGTATGTCACCTGGGTGTTCTTTCGCGACACCCACAGCGAGCGGGCGCGGACTGACATCGCTCTACTGCGCCGCGCTCTCGCGCTCGCGCCGGACGCGCGGGAGTTCCGGTTGACGTTCGGCGCATTGCATAGCGAAGGCAACGAGATTGCGCTCTTCACCAGATCGATACTCGAGATTCTGGTCGAGCTTACCGCGGGCATCGATGTGCCTGTCGCCCATGCCGCGGAAGGGCGCGTCCGGGCGATCGCTCCTGCCTCGACCGACAATGCCTCGGCCTATCCTGTCGCCCGCATCCACTCGTCGTCGTCCCGACCCGATGACGCTTTCGTCGCCGTGCACTACCGCAACCACTGGTTCTGGATCGACGACCTCGACCTTCCGTCGAAGCGGATGTTCACCTTTCTCAAGCTGTTCTCGTCGATCGCAGAAACCGGCGTCGCGCCGCAGTTGCCGGTGCTCACGGTCCCGGCCAACTAGCCTACGGCCGAGCCGACGGCGTCGATGCAATCGATACATTCGGTAAGCGCGTGTGTCGATGGTGCGCATCGGGCCCTTGCGCCGGGGCATGACGCAGCGGTTCGTGCCGATGCACGGGGCTGTGATCCCCCGGAGGCAGGCCCCGACACGCAGTGCCGGCGCCAGCACCGCCACTTCCACCCGGGACGCAATGCTGACGGCACTCCCCAGGTCGGCGAGCGCATGCAGCATCGAAGCCACGGAATCATCGGGGGCGACGGTCCCGTCGACGCCGTGGTGGTGCAACAGGTTCTGCCGATGCATCCGGTCGTGATCGGCATTGTCGAGCCCCGATGGTCGGCCGCCGGCTCCGGCGAAGGCGATGCCCTGCCAGACCAGGCACAGCATGATCAACCAGACCGAATAACGAGGCCACATTGGTCCTCGATACCACGACGCCCATCCCGATCGCGATTCGGCATAATGCAGGTACCGAGCACGGCGCCATTTCACCAGACACCATCACCAGACGTCGATGTCGGAGGAGAGACTTCACGCGGTCCACTCGTGGGGTCGGTTTTCAACGACGTTGCCTGCCGTCGCGACACCCGCACGGTCACAGGCCCTCGCTCGGCTTTCGGAGAATTACCGTGAACGATGCCCATCCCGCCGCCCTCGGACAACCTCTCGTCACGAGCGAAGCCGCCGCCGTCGATCGTTGGCTGCAGTCCTTCGAAGCCGCCCTGCGCGCAGGCGATCGTCCAGGCCTCGCCGCACTCTTCGTCCCGGACAGCCACTGGCGCGACCTCGTCGCCTTCACCTGGACCATCACGCCGCATCGCGGCGCGGATTCGATCGCCGAAGCGCTCGTTCGAGCCCAACCTTCGATCGAAGCCCGAAGCTTTGCACGCAATCCCCGCCGAGCAACGGCTCGGGCCGTCAAGCGCCTGGGGGAAGATGTCATCGAATCCATCTTCGAGTTCGAAACCCGCACCGGGCGCGCCGACGGCGTGGTGCGCCTGATGGCGAGCGAGCCGGACAAGGCCTGGGTACTGCTCACCTCGCTCGAAGAACTGAAAGGCCACGAAGAAGCGACCGAAGCGCGTCGTCCTACGGGCTCTGCCTACTCGCGCAACTTCGGCGGCGACAACTGGCTCGATCAACGCAGGAAGGCGCAGGCCTATGCGGATCACGAGCCGGCCGTGCTGGTCGTCGGCGGTGGGCAGGCCGGGCTCGGCATCGCCGCACGGCTGCGGCAGCTCGGCCTCGATACGCTGGTGGTCGAGAAGCACGAACGCGTCGGGGACAACTGGCGCAAGCGCTACCACTCGCTCGCCCTGCACAACCAGATCCAGGCGAATCATCTGCCCTATCTGCCCTTCCCGCCGACTTGGCCGAAATATCTGCCCAAGGACATGCTGGCCCTCTGGTTCGAGACGTACGCCGACGCGATGGAGGTCAACGTCTGGACCAGCACGGAACTCGTCAGCGGCAGCTACGATGAGGCCAGGCACACCTGGAGCGCGCTCGTGCGGCGAAGCGACGGCACGCAGCGCACCCTGCACCCGCGCCATCTGATCTTCGCCAATGGCGTGAGCGGCATTCCGCACATCCCCAAGCTCCCGGGGCTGGACGAGTTCAAAGGCGACGTGCTGCATTCGCATGGCTTCAGCAACGGCGCGAAGTGGCGCGGCAAGCGTGCGCTCGTGCTAGGCACCGGCAACAGCGGGCACGATGTCGCCCAGGACCTGCACAGCCACGACGTGAAGACGACGATCATCCAGCGCGGCTCGACGACGGTCGTGTCGGTGGATCCGAGTGCGAAACTCAACTACGCGCTCTACGACGAAGGCATGTCGCTGGACGATACCGATCTCGTCGCGTCATCCGGCACGTATCCACTGCTCGTGCTCGGCTACCAGCTGGCGGTCAAGCGCATGGTGGAGTTGGACCGCGACCTCATCGCCGGCCTCAAGGCGAAGGGCTTCAAGTACGACCTCGGCGAAGACGGTACCGGGCATCAGATGAAGTACCGGCGTCGCGGCGGGGGCTACTATCTCGAGGTAGGCTGCTCGAAGCTCATCATCGATGGCGAAGTGGGTCTGCTGCAGTTCGACGATATCGAACGCTTCGTGGCCGAGGGTGCCCTGCTCAAGAGCGGCACGACCGTCCCCGCCGATCTCATCGTGCTCGCCACCGGCTATCACACGCAACAGGCACTGGTGCGCCAGGTGCTCGGCGATGACATCGCGGAACGCGTCGGCCCGATCTGGGGCATCGGCGAGGACGGCGAGATCGCCAACATGTGGAAGCGCACGGCCCAGCCGGGTCTCTGGTTCATGGCGGGCAGCCTCGCGCAGTGCAGAATCTACTCGCGGCACCTCGCGCTGCAGATCCGCGCGGAGGAATCGGGGTTGATACCCTCGCGCTGAGAACGTCTGCTGCACTCGTTGCGGCGATCAATCGCCGACGGGAATGCCGGCCTCCTTGATGAGCTTCGCCCACTTGGCGATGTCGCGACGGATGATGCCGCCCAGTTCCTTGCCCGGTGTCCCGGCAAGATCGAAAGCCATCTGAGTGAACTTCGGTCTGGTCTCCGGGTGATTCAGGACCTTCAGCGACTCCTGATAGAGCTTGTCGGTGATGGCGCTCGGTGTCCCGTTAGGCGCGAAGATGCCGAACCAGGAGATGGCCTCGAACCCCGGAAATCCGGATTCGTCGAACGTCGGCAGATCGGGGACGACGCTGGAGCGCTTCAACGACGTCACGCCCAGCGCACGCAGTCGATTGTCCTTCAGATAAGGCAGGATGGCGCCTGTGTTCTGGAAGGTCATCGCGACGCGGCCGCTGATCACATCGGTCACGACAGCCCCTTTGTACGGCACGTGCGTCATGTCGATCTTCGCCATGATCTTCATCAACTCGCCTGCGATGTGCTGCGGCACGCCCACGCCGGGACTCGCATACGAAAGCTTGCCGGGCTGCGATCTCGCAAGCGCGACCAGATCCTGGAGGGACTTCGCCGGCAGATCGTTGTTGACGGCGAGGATACTCGGCATGGTCAGCAGGAGCCCGACAGGCGCGAAGTCCACCGCCGGGTCGAACGGAAGTTTGCTCAGCAGGCTCGGCGCAATGGTCATGGCGCCGTTCGCGCCGAAGTAGAGGGTATAGCCATCGTTGGGCGCCTTCACGACCCGCGCGGCACCGACCGTGCCCGCGGCGCCCGGGATGTTTTCCACGGTGAAGCCGACACCGGTGGATTCGGCGAACCGCTGCGCGAATATGCGCGCGGTGATGTCGGTGGCACTGCCGGGCGTGAAGCCCACGACGACGCGTACCGGTCTGTTGGGATATGCGGTATCGGTCTGTGCCCATGCGCCGTTCGAAAATGCGGACGCAAGTGCAACCAGCCCAAGGTAGTGCTTCGCCGTCGGGGTCATCCTCTCCTCCTGAGGTATCTTGGACGTCCAGTGTGCCCTGAGCCGCAGGGTTATGACAATGGGGGAGGATAATCGGGGACAGACCCCGTTTTTTCGGGTTCCCCCGTTTTCAACGCCGGCTGGGGAGAACGGTGTAGAAAGCGGGGGGTGTCCCCGATTGAACCCACGCCTACATCATCGACCTACATCGCGAGATCAACATGCGCATCGAAGACGGAAGAGAAAGCAGCAATGTGGAAGACCGCCGCGGCGGCAGAGGCGGCGGCGCCGGGCGCAGCATCGGCATCGGCACGGTACTGCTCGCTTTGGTCGCGATGTATTTCGGCATCGATCCGTCGGTCGTGCTGCAGGGCAGCGCCGAACTCCCCACGCAACAGCAGGGAGCGGCGAAAGCGCCGCCCGCCGACGACCCAGCTGCCCGCTTCGTCTCGCAAGTCCTCGCCGATACCGAGGACACCTGGCGCGAGATCTTCCGCCGCAACGGCAAGGCCTATCAGGATCCCAAACTCGTGCTCTTCACCGGGGCCACGCCGACGGCGTGCGGCACCGGCCAGTCGGCCATGGGTCCGTTCTATTGTCCGGGGGATCAGAAGGTCTATATCGACCTCGCCTTCTATCGGGATCTGCGCGAGCGCTTTCGCGCCCCCGGCGAGATGGCGCAGGCCTACGTCATCGCACACGAGGTCGGGCATCACGTGCAGCACCTGCTCGGCATCGCCGACAAGGTCCGGGAACTGCAAAGCCGCTCGGGCAATGAGGCGCGTGCGAATGCGCTCTCCGTACGCATGGAACTGCAGGCCGACTGCTTCGCGGGGATCTGGGCCCATCATGCGAATCGCAGCCGGCAGATCATCGAGCAAGGCGATCTCGAATCGGCACTCGGCGCCGCAGCCGCCATCGGCGACGACCGCCTGCAACGGCAATCGCAGGGCCAGGTGGTCCCCGAGAGCTTCACGCACGGTACGTCGGCGCAACGCGTCCAGTGGTTCCGGCGCGGATACGAGAGTGGGGATTTGCGGCGGTGTGATACGTTTGGAGGATCGGTCTGACGACGTAGCCGTCAGACCGCGGGCAAGGGGAAACGGGAAGAGGGAAAGGCCGGACACGCATTTTCGATCCCGACGCTTGCGCGGTTGCCTCTTCGAGTCGAAACTGCGCGTCGATGCATCACCGGTGTCACTTTTCTCCTTTCTCTTTTCCCCTTTCCCACCTCCCCGCTTGCCCTCGAGCCATCCCGGTCCCCATGCCCCTGCGCCGCGACAAGAAGCCCAAACCCCTCGGCGTCTGCACCGTCTGCCGGGACTACACCGACGAACACATCCGGATGAACCACCGCTGTGTTCAGGTCCACCGCGGCCGACGCTGCTCGGGCGTCTACCGAAGCAGTCTCACGGTGGTCTGGATCGAATGTCCCACCTGCCATGGCACGGGCTCGGTCGGCAGCCAGAAGTGCGGCGAATGTGCAGGTTGGGGCTGGCTGCTGCACAGCATGCGGTGAAGTTTCACTTGCGTTGCGAGTTTCATCGATGAGCACGGACGCCGGCCCGGTCACGGCGGCTCGGATATCGTTCGATGCCGAAGGTATTCCGCGTGCAGCGGATTTCGACGACGTCTACCACTCGGCCGATGGCGGTCCCGCGCAGGCGCATCACGTCTTTATCGGCGGCAACGACCTGCCGATGCGCTGGCGGGCGAGACGTCAGTTCGCGATCCTCGAAACCGGCTTCGGCCTCGGTCTGAACTTCCTGTGCACGGTACGCGCGTTCCTCGACGATCCGCACGCGCCGCAGCGGCTTCACTACGTCGCCGTGGAGAAGCATCCTGCGAGCGTAAGCGATCTGGAACGCGCTCACGCCCCCTGGCTCGGCATTGCAGAGCCTGCGGCCACGCTCAGACGGGCATGGCCACCGCTGCTGCAAGGCTTCCATCGCCTGACGTTCGCCGGGGGGCGCATCGTTTTGACCCTGCTCTTCGGCGACGCCGTCCCGATGCTGAGCGAACTTGATTCCGAGCGCTTCGACGCCTTCTATCTCGACGGCTTTGCGCCTGCGAAGAACCCGCAGATGTGGTCCCCCGGCGTGTTCGCCCAGATCGCTCGCCTGAGCCGCCCTGGCGCGACGGCGGCCACATGGTCGATCGCTGCGGTCGTGCGCTCGGGCTTGCAGTCGGCGGGCTTCGGCATCGAGCGGCGACGCGGCTTCGGCCACAAGCGCGACATGCTGACCGCGCGCCGCCCCGGCGTGCCCGATCGTGATGCCGTGCACGGCGAACGCAGGGCGATCGTCATCGGTGCAGGCCTGGCCGGATGCTGGACCGCCCATGCCCTCGTCAGTCGCGGATGGACCGTCGATCTCATCGAACGCAATCATGCCCCCGCGCAGGAGGCTTCGGGCAATCCGGTGGGCGCCCTGTTGCCGGCGTTGAATCTGGCCGACAACGCGAACGCCCGCCTCGGCCGAGCGGCCTTTCTGTATGCCTCGCGCGCCATGACGACGGCAGCGTTATCGCCGCAGACATTCGAGCGCTGCGGTCTGCTGCATCTCGCCCTCGAACGTGAAAGTACCCTGCAAGCGGCGGCGTCCTCGAAGTTGCGATCCCGACCGGCGCAGCGGGAACGCATGCGGGAGATATTGCGCCGACACCGGTTTCCTGCCGAGTACGTGCGCTGGGTCGAGCAGGACGAGGCCACCGAACTCGCCGGCATGCCCGTCGGCAGCGACGGGTGGTTCATCCCCGCAGGCGGCTGGGTGTGCCCGCAGGCGCTTTGCGAGGCGTTGTTGAATCGAT
>JBIKKL010000665.1:0-3057 GCA_044360365.1 Burkholderiales bacterium
CTGCCGGAACTCGCATACGTGAGTTTTCCCGGGCGCGACTTCGCCAGGGCCACCAACTCCTTTACGTTCCGTGCAGGCACGCTGGGATGAACCGCGAGCACATTCGGCTGGCGCGCAATGAGCATGATCGGGGTGAAATCCCTGATCGGATCGAACCCGGCACGCGCATACAGGCTCGGGTTGACCGTGTGCGAGCCGAAGCACACATACATCGTGTAGCCGTCCGGGGCGGACCTCGCCACCAGGGCCGCTGCGATGTTGCCGCCAGCCCCAGGGTGCGCGTCGATCACGTATTGCTGACCCCAGGCCTGCCGCAACGGTTCGCCGACGAGCCGCGCCATGTATTCGCTGCCTGCACCCACCTGCGTACCGATGACGAATCTCAGCGGCTTGGTCGGGAACGCCCCCTGCTCCGCGCTCCACGCCACTGAGCCCCCAACGATCATCACCACGCAACTTGCGGCGCGCAACCCTGCGCCAGAACCCATTCTTTTCGCCATTGCTATACGTCCGCTCCGTCCCTGTCCGTGTTCGTTGGCCCCAGTCAGTCTGCCGCCGAGCGCAATCACTTCACCTCGATCCTGCGTTCCGTCACGATGCGGCGCCACTTGGTGATTTCTCCCAGGACGCGATCGCGCATTGCTTCGGGCGTGCTGGGATAGATATCGCCACCGAGAGCGACGACATGCTTCTTGGTCTCCGGATCTGCCAGCACTGCACGAATTTCGCTATTCAGGCGCTCGACCACATGCCGAGCCATCCGGGGCGGACCCGCGACGCCGGAAAACGATGTGACCTCGAACCCTGGCAGGGTTTCTGCGACGGTCGGCACGCCCGGCAACTGCGACGAGGGCTCCTTCGAGGCGACCGCCAGCACACGCACGCGTTTAGCATGGACGTGAGGCATGGCCCCGGTGATCGTGGAGAAAACGATGTCGATCTGACCGTTCACGAGCGCGACGACCGCATCCGGCCCGCCCTTGAAGGGCACATGGACGCTTTCGACATTCGCCATGCTGTTGAACAACTCCGCCGCCAGATGGAACACGGAGCCGACGCCGACGCTGCCGTAGTTCAGCCTGGCGGGGCGCTTCCTTGCGTCCGCGATGACGTCAGGAACACTCTGATAAGGCGCGCCCTGCCTGACGATGAGCACGAACGGGTAAGTGAGCAGCGTGGAGATCCACTGAAAGCCCTGCACCGGATCGTAGGGGAGGCTCTTGACGGATGCGGCCTGCGCCGTGAAGGCGCCGCTCGGCAGCAGAAGGGTATGCCCGTCGGGCGTGCCCTTCGATACGATGTCCGCTCCAATCATGCCCCCGGCGCCGGGCCGGTTTTCGACCACGACGTTCTGGCCAAGGCGCTGCGAGAGCTTCGGCGCGAGGTAACGACCGAAGGCATCCGAACTGGATCCGGCCGCGAACGGTGCGACCATGCGGATGGGACGCTGCTGGGGAAAATCCCGAGCGGAATCGGCAGCCATCGACACCCCTGACACCATGCCGACGAGCGATGCGCCCATCGCAATTTTAAGTATTCCCAGCATGCGTCCCGCTCGACTCATTGCCTTGGTCGTCCGTGGCTATTGAACGACCGCCGACTGACTGCGGCGCTGCGCCGTCGCTTGCGCGATCCTGCGCTCGATGTCGGCCTCCCAGGATTCACGCGACTTGAAGCCCGGCACGGCGCGGCACGCTGCTTCCACGCTTGCCCAGAGGCGATCGTCGGGCAGCGAGATGTCGACGGGCATGCGAATGGGCTGCGGCACGTACCAGGGTGTGCCGGTGAGCAGTTCGACCCGATTGCCCTCGGGATCCCTGAAGTAGAACGACAGGGCGTTGCCATGCGAAATGGGGCCGAGATCCTCGACCCCGTGCTCACGAGCGAGCGCACCGTACATCTCGCGCAGCGTAGCGACGCTATCCACCCGGAACGAAAGCTGGTTCACCGGATTGAACGGGAGGTGCTCCGGGCGACCGCTCGCGAGCACGAACTGATGGTGCTCTCGGGGATCGCGCGTCAGAAACGCGATCTCACCGCTCGGGATCGGACCGCGGTCGCTGATCGCGAAACCCATGAATCCGGTGTAGAAGTCCACCATGCGGGGCATTTCGACGACATGAATACCAACGTGACTCAAGGTCAGCGAGAAAGCCATCTCGGTTCTCCTCCAGTGGCGAACAGTGAAGAAGTGTAGCGCAGGCACTGCCATCGCGGGCCACTCCAGTCGCCTGTCAGGCTCACTTTCGCGTGCCGCATGAAACCCCATCCGAAGGCTGCCGGTGAGCGCCTCCGATCCGCCACGTCAGTTGACGGCCGCGCACCCGGCGTGCGAGCGTTCGACTTCCCGAGACAGCGCACCCGGAGGTGCACACCATGACTGGCAATCCCGTCGGCTGGTTCGAGATCTACGTTCAGGACATGGCCCGTGCCCAGGCTTTCTATGAGTCGATGTTGCAGGTGCAGTTGAACAAGCTGCCCAACAACGACTACGATCTCATGGCATTCCCGAGCGACATGACGACCTACGGCGCAGGCGGTGCACTCGTGAAAATGGACGGCATGCCCTCGGGCGGGAACAGTACGCTCGTGTACTTCAGCTGCACGGATTGCGGTCCGGTCGCCATGCGCGCGGCGGCCTCGGGCGGTACCATCTTCCGCAACAAGTTCTCCATCGGCGAGTACGGCTTCATCGCGTTGTGTACCGACACCGAGGGCAACATGTTCGGGCTGCACTCGATGCAGTGAGCCATGCGGATTCCATGTCGCCTTCGTGACGTAACGGCGCTTTCGATCCATTCCATGGACGGCCGCGTGCTTGGTGCCCCAGCGCCCAGCCGACGATCGTCCCGATCGAATGCGCCGATCACGCCACCCGCAACTTAGCCATCATCGTGTCGCTAGGCATCCACGACTACGGCGTCTTCATCGTCAGCGCCATCCTTCTCAACCTGACGCCCGGCCAGGACACGCTCTACATTCTCGGCCGCACTCTGGCACAGGGGAAGCGAATCGGCGTGGCGGCAGCGTTGGGTATCAGTGCAGGCACCGCAATTC
>JBIKKL010000666.1:0-3048 GCA_044360365.1 Burkholderiales bacterium
ACATAAAAGCCTGAGCGGGATCGCGGCTCGATGTGACCTGCGTCCGCCAGACGCTGGTAGGCGGCGACCGCAGTCGCCACGCTCACGCGGCGTGAACGCGCAAGCGCCCGCACGCCCGGCAGACGCTCGCCCGCGACATATGTCCCCAGCGTAATGTTTTCCTCAATTTCATTTGCGACTTGCTTATAGAGAGAATCCATTGAAAGCCTGCAGTACAGATGAAGAAGGAACGGGGCAATACAGATACAAATTCTGAAGCACTGTACCGATACAAGAAATCCTAACTGACTCTGTAACCGTTGCGTTCGGTTTTCTACACTACAGCGTCCAGTCAGGAAACACGAGGGGACTGAAATGCAGCAGATCATTCCAACGTCCATACATGCGCAGCAAGCTCCTCTGCGAGCCAGACCGTCGGTTTACCCACCCGCGCTGTCGTCGCGGGTGGAAGGCCGCGAAAAGCGACCGCTAGGCGACCTCTTTGGCCTAACCCGCTTTGGGGTCAACTTGACCGTTTTGCGTCCCGGGGCCGCGTCTTCCTTACGCCATGCCCACTCGCGACAGGACGAGTTCGTGTACATCCTCCAAGGACGGCCCACCCTACATACCGACGAAGGTCGACAAGAACTCTCTGCCGGCATGTGCGCAGGATTCCGCGCGGGTACAGGTAACGCCCACTCGCTCATCAATGAATCCGGGGAGATCGTCGTCTACTTCGAGATCGGCGATCGCTCGCCTGGTGATGAAGTCACGTACCCGGACGACGATCTCCTTGCCCAGCTTGTCGATGGCGTGTGGGTCTTCTCACACAAGGATGGCACTCCCTATTAGCCCCGGCCATCGCTAACGAAGTTTGCATATGGGATTGCAGCGATGAGAACTGACCCCGATCGGACGAGCAACACGCGGCACATACGTCGCGACAGCGGCGGCGCAATCGATATCGCGTTTTACACGAAGCGGGCGGAGGCGCTGCGCGCCCGCTGGCTGCGAAGGTGGCTGCGTACATTGATCGCTCGCGGCGCCGGATGGTGGGCGCGTCAAGTCGCCAGGAAGGAACTGAGTGCGTTGGACGAGCGGTCCCTGAAGGACATTGGGATCACACGCACCGACATTCCCGCGATCATCAGCGGTGCGTTCTTGAAAGACCCGAGCCGCATCGGTCGCAGCGTCGGAGAGTGTGTTCCGAAATTCGGATCGGTGGATCCGCTTAGATTTGCGCGCAGTTGGATCGATGCGTGGAATCGTCACGATCTCGATGCGGTGCTCTCACATTTCAGCGACGACTTCGAGTTTTCGTCCCCGATCATCCGGGAGTTCGTCGGAGAACCATCCGGGCAGCTCGTCGGAAAACAAGCGATGCGCCGATACTGGGCTGCCGCGCTGGATAGTTTGCCAGACACGTATATCGAACGTGAAAGCGTGCTCTTCGGCGTGAACTGCCTGACGATTGTCTATAGCGGAGAGCCTGGGCGACGCGCGGAGGTGTTTCAGTTCGGCTCGGATGGACGTGCAATACGTGGATTCGAGCAATACCCGGCATGAAATGCCGGACAGCCCTCTTTTGCCTATCGACTACGTTGCCCCGGGAATCCTCCTATGTCCGATACAGTTCTCTGCGATGTCAACGACGGCATTGCCACCCTGACGCTCAATCGCCCCGAAAAGCTGAACGCCATCAACTACGAACTCGCTGATGCACTGCTCATGCACCTCGACCGACTGGAGGTCAATGATTGCGTCGGCGCCCTCATACTCAAGGGCGCTGGCGACAAGGCGTTCTGCGCGGGCGCCGACATTCATGAGTTCTACGAGAGCGTGAAGCGGGGACCCCTCACCGCCGTGAGGGATTTCGTACGCCGCGGCCAATCGCTTACGGCGCGCGTCGAAGCGTTCTGCAAACCCATTGTCGTTGCGGTCAACGGCTTGGCCTATGGCGGCGGCTGCGAAATCACCGAGGCTGCACATCTCGCGGTGGCAAGCGACAAAGCGTGCTTTTCAAAACCGGAGATCCTTCTAGGCATGCCGCCGACCTTCGGCGGCACGCAGCGTCTCCCCCGTCTCGCCGGTCGAAAGCGCGCTCTCGAGCACCTCCTTACCGGGGAGCCCTTCGGCCCGGAACGGGCGCTCGAACTCGGGCTGGTGAACACGGTCGTGCCCGAGGGTCAATTGATGTACGAAGCTCGCGAGATAGCGAAGCGAATCACGCGTCACTCGCCGCTGACCGTGGCTGCGATCATTACGGCGGTCACCCGCGGACTGAACATGAGTATCTCCGAAGGCCTGCTGAGCGAAGCCGAACAGTTCGCAAAGATGGTACCGACTCGCGACCTGAACCGTGCGCTCGACGCGTGGATTCATCGAAGCTTCGCTCACAACGATGTATCCGAACCTGCGAAAGGTCACGAGCAGCCAGCGAATCCGCGCTCCTGACCAAATGTAGGAATATCCGTTGGTCGTCGGTTCAAGTCGCTGATTTCAGAGAAGTGCCTGAAGGACAGTCGCGCAACGTATCAGCATAGTGATACGAAATTGATACGCTGAGGTGGCTCGGATGAGCCGAGACGAGAGGTAACTGCTTGATTCTTTGGTAGGCCGTGCTGGGCTCGAACCAGCGACCAACGGATTAAAAGGCAATGATTTAGATATTACTCTTTGTTAATTCAACAGCTTGCGTCGCCTGCCAACCCTGATCCGCAGCCTATTGAAGCCCATCGAAGCCCACCCCAGCGGAAAAGTGATACGAAAACGATACGTGCCGTCGCTAAATACGTCCCTGCCTTCTCTTGCTTCAGTCTTCTTGCAGTGTATCAATACCGCGTGCGAAGATTTGCCTCGATTAGGAGTGAATCGAATGGCCAACCCAGACACCCGCGTCATCACCTCCCACGTTCCCGTGCCACTCGCCGATCAGGTGGATGCTCTCGCTGCACGCATGGAGCGTTCGCGCGGCTGGATCGTCAAGCAGGCCTTGGCCGAGTTTGTGGCACTGGAAGAAAGGCGCTATCGGCTCACCCTCGAGGGGCTGGATAGCGTCGATGCCGGCGA
>JBIKKL010000090.1:0-11138 GCA_044360365.1 Burkholderiales bacterium
CAGATAGCTTTCGCCGGCAGCGTAGGCATCGGGTTCGTCGTGCGCGTAGCGATATTCGCGCCCATAGCCGAGCGACTTCATCAGGCTCGTGGGTGCATTGCGCAGATGAACGGGCACCGGCAACGTACCGGCTTTCTTCACGGCCTCGCGGACGGCACCATACGCCATGTAGGCAGCATTGCTCTTCGCGGCAATCGCGAGGTAGAGCGCAGCTTCGGCCAATGCGAGTTCACCCTCGGGCGAACCGAGCCGCTCATAGGTCTCGCAGGCATCGAGACATAGGCGCAGCGCCCTCGGGTCGGCAAGCCCGACATCCTCGATCGCCATGCGCACGAGTCGACGGCCGAGGTAAAGCGGATCTGCCCCGCCGTCGAGCATCCGAGTGAGCCAGTAAAGCGAGGCATCGGGATTGGAGCCTCGAACAGACTTGTGCAGCGCCGAGATCTGGTCATAGAACTGCTCGCCGCCCTTGTCGAAAAGCCTGCGCGCCTGGGCAAGTGTCGAACGCAGGAATGCTTCGTCCACGGCTGGCTGGTTGCACGTCCTCGCAGCGACGGCGAGCTGTTCAGTCATGTTGAGCAATCGGCGCGCATCGCCATCGGCATATTGAATCAGCAGCGTGCGGGCATCATCGTCGATCGTCAAATCGGGCAGCTGGTTGCGAATCGCACGATCGAGCAACGATGTCAGCTCGTCGGATGACAACGGCTGCAGCACGTAAACTGCCGCTCGCGACAGCAACGCGCCATTGACTTCGAAGGATGGATTCTCCGTTGTCGCCCCGATGAACGTGATGAGTCCGCGTTCGACGTGAGGAAGAAATGCGTCCTGCTGGGATTTGTTGAACCGGTGTACTTCGTCGACGAACAGAATCGTGCGCCGACCGCGCGCCTGCAGATTGCGCTCTGCCTGCTCGACCGCCTCGCGTATGTCTTTCACACCCGATAGGACGGCCGACAAGGCGATGAACTCGGCATCGAATGCCCCTGCCATCAGTCGTGCGAGCGTGGTCTTGCCGACTCCGGGTGGGCCCCACAGTATCATCGAGTGCGGCTTGCCGGACTCGAATGCCACGCGCAAGGGCTTGCCGTCACCGAGCAGATGGATTTGCCCGATCACTTCCTCGACGGTGCGCGGACGCAGCAGCTCTGCGAGCGGCGCAGCGGGCTCCGATGCTGCGAACAGATCAGCCACTGATGACGTCGGCCCCCTTGGGAGGCGCGAACTTGAAGAGCCCCGGGGCATGTGCCGGATTGCGCACGATGTCGCTGAAGCGCACGATCGTCGTCTGTCCGAAGCTGTCGGTCAATTCCATGGATTCCAGGCCTGACTTGCCGAAACCCAGCCGTACTTTCTGGAAGGTGGACTCGGCATTGCGGGGCGTTGCCTCGACCCACTCGAGCCCATCCTGGACCCCCGCCGCGTTCAATCGAAAATCCTTTTCGATGTCGTTGCTGCCAGCGAGCAAGGCCGCCGGACTTCCGCCGAGCGCCTGCCCCATCGGCTTCACGGTCACCTGATTGAGATCCTTGTCATAGATCCAGAGCTTGTCGCCGTCGCCGACGATCGTCTGCTCATAGGGCTTCGAATAGGCCCATCGAATGCGGCCTGGCCGCTGAAACTGCATGCTGCCGCTGGTCTCCTGCAGCTTGCGCATGCTGCGGTCGAAGACGACTTGAGTGAAGGTCGCGCTGCCGGATGTCGTGTCGCGCAGATAGGACTTCAACGTATCGACGCCGGCAGCGGGCGCCGAAGTCGATAGCAGGCAAAACCAGAGAACAGCAAGTATCTTTCGCATGTCAGCCTTTTTCGAAGGAGCGTTTCGCTGCGAGTTCGTTGGAAACCGTGCGGCGCCGGCGCACGCAGCAATGCCGCGAATCACCTTTTGACCGCTGCAATCCTCGGGGTTCCGGTTCAGTGACCTTCCTGCGCCGAGGCAGGCACGAGGATGTCGCGATTGCCGTTGGACTGCATCGCGGAAACCATACCCGCGCGCTCCATCTGCTCGATGAGGCGGGCGGCCCGGTTATAGCCGATGCGCAAGTGCCGCTGCACGAGCGATATCGAGGCACGGCGCGTCTTCAGCACGATCTCGACTGCCTGGTCGTACAACGGGTCGCTTTCGGCATCGCCGCCGCCGGCGATCGTCGTCATGCCTTCGTCCCCCTCTGCATCAGGCGGGTCGAGCACGCCTTCGATGTAGTTCGGTTCGGAATGTGCCTTCAACTGTTCAACGACCTTGTGCACTTCGTGATCGGCCACGAACGCCCCGTGCACGCGCACGGTATAGCCGGTGCCGGGCGGTAGATAAAGCATGTCGCCCTGGCCGAGCAGGGACTCGGCACCCATCTGGTCGAGGATGGTTCGCGAATCGACCTTGGCGGACACCTGGAAGGCGACCCGAGCGGGAATGTTCGCCTTGATGAGACCGGTGATCACGTCCACCGAGGGCCGCTGCGTGGCGAGTATCAGGTGGATGCCTGCAGCACGGGCCTTCTGCGCCAGCCGGGCGATCAGTTCTTCGACCTTCTTGCCGACGACCATCATGAGGTCGGCGAGTTCGTCGATGACCACGACGATGAAGGGCAATTCCTGCAGCATCGGCGGATCGGGTGTCTCCTCGGTCTTCAGTGCGAACGGATCGGGGATCGGCTGCTTTGCCTTCTCGGCCTCCCGGATCTTCTGATTGAAGCCCGAGAGGTTGCGCACGCCGAGAGCGGACATGAGCTTGTACCGGCGTTCCATCTCCGCAACACACCATGTCAGCGCGTAGGCTGCATGTTTCATATCGGTGACAACCGGCGCCAGCAAGTGCGGAATACCCTCGTAGACGGAGAGCTCAAGCATCTTGGGATCGATCAGGATGAGCCGCACCTGCACAGGCATCGCCTTGTAGACCAGCGACAGGATCATCGCGTTGATCGCGACCGACTTGCCGGAGCCGGTGGTTCCGGCGACGAGCATATGAGGCATCCGGGCGAGATCGGCGATGATGGGCTTGCCGGCGATGTCCTTGCCAAGCGCAAGCGTCAGCGGCGAACTCATGTCCGCATACACCTTGCTGCTGAGGATCTCGGATAGCCGCACGATCTGACGCTTGGGATTCGGGATCTCGAGCCCCATGCAGCTCTTGCCCGGAATCGTCTCCACCACGCGTATGCTGACGACGGACAACGCGCGCGCCAGATCCTTGACGAGATTGATGATCTGACTGCCCTTCACCCCGACCGCTGGCTCGACCTCGTAGCGGGTGATGACGGGACCAGGGTACGCGGCCAGGACTTTCACCTCGACGCCGAAGTCGAGGAGCTTCTTCTCGATCAATCGCGAGGTGTATTCGAGCCCTTCGGCACTCATCACCTCGACGTCTTCGTCCGGCTCGTCCAGAAGGTGCAAAGGGGGCAACGGAGAATCGGGAATTTCATCAAAGAGCGGCCGCTGCTTCTCGCGCACGACGCGCTCCGACTTGGGAATTTCGACCACGGGCGGTTCGATTCGAATCGGCTCGTGAGGTTCGAGGCGCTTGCGGGTCTTTTCGACCGTCACTTCGCGTTCGACGGCCGCCACCGCGCCAACCTTGCGATCCCGCCACGCCGTCACGCGCCCGACAACGAAAAAGAATGCATCCTCCAGCCAGCCACCGAAGCGCTCGATGGCCTGAATCCACGAGACCTGCGTGAACAGGCTCAGGCCGACCGCAATGAAGAGCAGCAGCACGAGCGTTGCACCCGTGAAGCCCAGCGACGAGTTCAATCCGCTGCTGACCAGCGTGCCGATGATGCCGCCGGGACCAAGAGGCAATGCGGCCTTGAGTTTGTAGAGGCGCAGCGCCTCCATGCCGCAGCTCGCAACCAGGAGAAGCACGAAACCGACACCGGACGCCGTCAGCGATCGACGATCACCGATGGCCGTATGCTCCAGCTGCCGATAACCCCAAAACACCAGGAAAAGGCAGAACACCACCCACCAATAGGCCGAGATGCCGAAAACGTAGAGAAGGATGTCGGCGAGCCACGCGCCGACTCGCCCTCCGGCATTGCGAATCCGCTCGGGTTCGACGCTGTGCGACCACCCCGGGTCACCCGGTGCGTAGGTCACGAGAATAAGCGCCAGGTACAGCGCGACGGCGACGAAGCCGAACCACCACGACTCCTTCAGGAGCGCGATCAGTTTGGGAGGCAAAGGATTCGGTGCCGCGTTCTGCAAACGTGCCATGCGTAAGAGCGCCGATCGTGCAAGGGGTCAATGACGACGCCGGCATGTAGCCGGCATCGAACGAAATCACGGCTTCCGCTCGCTGCGTCCGATTATATCGATTCCCGCATGGACAGGCTCACGGCCCCCAAGAAGGACGAAGCCCCGCGTGACGATGCGCGCAGGGCTTCAAGCAGGCGGGCCGGCAGCAGGCGGCCCCGACGATCCTGCTACTGTACGACACACTCCTGACCGCCGGAGCGCTGCGGCCCGCCCTGCCCGGGGACCGAGAAAGGCATCGTTTCAAAACTCAAGCCCGGATCATTCGGGAGAATTCTGGGAAGGCTCACCGGACTTTCCACGACAGCGAACTGCTTCTCGCCGACCGTCACGGTGCCTTGCTCGTTGGTAAGGATGTAGCTGCCCGTGTAGGTTGCATGGTAAAGGCCGGGAGACAGGCGATCCGAGTTCGGGGTGACACCCTCGCAGCCCTGCGTGCAATCCAGCGTGTCGCCGGACGAACCACGAATGCCGATCGTTGCCGTGCTGGTGCCGATGCGATACGCGTCGAGATTGCCGCGCTTGCCGATGAGGCCTGTCACCGTCCGCAGCCCGCCCTTGATCAGCCTGAAGAAGGAGTTGTCGTCCTGGGGACGATCGTCACGGAACCGGTAGTCCTCGATCTTCATCTGCGTGTTTGGACGCAGAGTCATCGCACTGCCATCGGTGAAATTGATCTGTGCGTAGCTATCGCGCTGCGTGGCGAGTACGTCGCCCGGCGCAACCTCGGAGCGACGCGACAGGATGCGGGCCGATCCGTCCGGGCGGGTGACCGATAGCGTGCCGCTCAAATGGGTAACCGTACCCGCGCTCGCCGCCCATACCGACTCGGCGCCCACCATCCCGAGCAAGGCCAATAGAACGGCCGCCAACCGGTGCATCATCGCATTGCCTCCACTGATCAGCCGCCTATCGCGGCGGCCTCGATTTCCCGCGCGTCATTCTCTTCGGCTCGGCGGCGTCGGGACGACCCGCCCCCGTCTATCCGAACCCTCGTCAAACCTTGAAGTTCCAGGCCTTGCGGGCCTGTTCCCGAATCTTCTTGCTGGACACTTCCATATCGGAGAGCAGCATGATCCGCCGCTTGTCGACCCGAATGTGCCCCGATGTCTGCAGATCCTTCATCACGCGGCTCACCATCTCGCGCGACGCACCGATCATGCGCGCGATCTCCTGCTTGGGGGGCGCTTTGCCGACGACACGCTTGCCGTCGACGTTGTCGGAAAGATCGAGCAACACGCGCGCCACGCGACCGTACACATCCATGAGGGCCAAGCTCTCGATCTGGCGATCGGCCTCCCTCAGGCGCTTGACGAGCGCGCGGATGATGCGCATCGCCAACTCGAAATTGTCATGGAGCGAACGAAGGAATTCGGATTTCCCCAAGCGCAGCAGTTCGCAGGGCTCGAGCGTCTCGACGCTTGCCGATCGTGGCTGATCATCAAGAAGCCCCATCTCGCCGAAGAAGTCGCGCTGGCCGAGCACGGCGAGGATGACTTCGTGCCCTTCGTCGTCAGGAATGAGGACTTTGGCGCGGCCGGACAGCATGACATAAAGACCATCGGTCTCCTCGCCAGCGCGCAGAATCAGCGTACTTCGTGGATACCGGCGCAGTGTGGCACAACTTGCCAGCTCTGCGAGTTGCTCGCTCGGCATCGCAGAGAACAGCGGTACCGACTTGAGCACATCCGTGGTGACCATAAGCGTTGATCCTTGGAAAAACCCTTCTCGGTACGATCCTACACTAGAACATAACGCGTTGTCGCCATGCGACAAGCCCTGAATATGCGGCCTAATTCACGCGCCGGGCGGCTGGCTTCGAGCGGCAACTGATCATGCTGCAATGTTGCGATGGTGCCCGGCTTGTTTGACGTGCGCCGTAGCGATCCGATGGATGGCTTGCTTGCTTGGACGAGTGGCTCTCCGCCTTCAGATCGTTGGCCCGAGTCGGCAAGCAGAGCGTCGAGCCGGCGACGAGCGATTGCTCCGCAAGTTCGGTCAAAACGCCAATGCCATGCCGAAATGCAGGCGACCATCCCCGCGGTTTCCGACGATGGCAGGATCGTACATCTGCGCGTAATCCAGTCGCATGCTGAATCCTTGCGGCAGTGTCAGGCGCATCCCCACACCTACACTCGTCGCCGAAAACCGACAGGCTGCAGGCGCACACACCGTGGCGTGTTTGAAGTTTTGGCTGAGATAGCCCCAGTCGTAGAACGCAAGCAGGCGCAGTCGCCCATTGGGAATGCTCATGGCCGAACTGAGGTCCGGCGTGTAGACCTCAACGGAGGCACGCAGTCCGCGATCGTTGGAGGCTTCCCGCTCGCGCATGCCGCGTACGCTTTCCCATCCACCCAGACCGAATTGCTCTCCGGGAATCAAGGCGTCGCGCGTCCACTGACCGGCGGTCACCGCGCGCACTTGCACGTCATTCTTGAAAGCATGAATGTAGTTCATGCCGGCACGCCAGACGGTATAGGCTGGACGCCCAACGCCGGGGCGTGCGCCGATGGGGGCCGGGCCGTTGAACTTCTCGCTGCCGGCATCATTGCCATGCGGATAGAAGTTATGCAGGAACGTGCCAAAAAAACCAAACTGGGCGCCGTCCATCGTGCGTGTACCACTATACGTCACTGACCATGGGTGCACCGTGACATCTGGCTGAACCGGCTGAACGACGCCATTCTGAATGAACCCCAGGCGGTGATTCGAGAACGCTTTGTAATCGAGCCCGAACGAGAGGCGATGCTCGTAGTCGTTCCACCCAAGCACGCGGGGGAGCTGGTAGTTCCAACGAGCACCGAAAATCGTGCCGCTGCCCGCGAGATTGAAAGGCACACCCGATATGACCTGCCCTGACGCGGACCCGATGCTCGAGTAGCCCGCCAGGAGGTCGAGCGACGCGTTCAGGTTGTAAAAGGGAATTCGATACCCGATACCGAGGATCTTCAGATCATCGAACTGGTCGATCGGTTCGGGATCCAGCTGATATTGCACCGTCAACGTGTGATCCCGGTTGAACAGGTTCGAGTGCTGGAAGCCTACCCCCAGACGCCACATACCCGTATCCGGCGACCCTGTGTTGTCCAGGCTGACACTCGCACGCCAGAACTTCTCGTCCTGCACCCGGACCGTGGCGTCGACCACTGACTCATTCTCGCCAGCCCGCAGCAGCACCGTGGTACGTTTTGCTGCGTTCTCGTTGGCCAGCCGCGAATTGCGCGAGATGGCGGTGACGTTGGGCGTCGTTCCCTCTTTCAAGGCCGGAACGCTGCGACGGATATTCGCTTCGTCGAAGACCGTGTTTCCTTCGACCACCACCTTGCCCAGCCGGGGCTCGATGACGCGAAGAATGATGACGCCCTGATCGAGTTCCTGCTCGGGGAGGGTGACCTGCACGGTGCCGAACCCGAGATCCTGATACTTCTGCTGCAGTGCTTCCAGAGCCCGCTGGACGTCCGCGAAATCCTTGCGCTTGCCCGTGAACGGAGCGACAGCCGAGCCGATCGCCTCAGCGTCAAGCAGAGAGTTGCCCTGCACGTCGAAGCGTTCGATGTCGAAGCGAGGCGCCTCCGGCACTGCGGTGGCTGCCGGCACCAGCGGCGGCGCGGGCGTTGCCGCCTGAGCGAGCTGAATCTGCTGCTTTTCGGAAACGCGTTTCTTGGTTGCCTTGTCCGGACGCAGGCCCGTACTTGCGGCAAGGGCCGGCGCAACCGACAAAGACAACCCGAGTACGACAATTGAACGGTAAGCGCAGCTCATTGAGTGACCATGAATCCAATGCGGACGAATACGCGTTGGATTGTATGACAGCCACTTGAAATCACCTATTCATGCATGACATGAACTCGACAAGGCCGTCGGGCAGCTGATAAATTGTTGTTTTTTTGCAAATCCGCATTTAGGTCCCCCTCATGGCCAAAACTACCAAAGATTGTCGCCTGCTGATCCTGGGCTCCGGTCCCGCCGGCTACACCGCCGCGGTCTACGCGGCTCGTGCGAATCTGAAGCCCGTGCTCGTCACCGGCATGGCGCAGGGCGGTCAGCTGATGACCACCACCGAAGTGGACAATTGGCCGGCGGATGCCAACGGCGTCCAGGGCCCGGAACTCATGGAACGGTTCCAGAAGCACGCCGAACGATTCGGCACGGAAATCATCTTCGACCACATCGCCAGCGTTCGACTCAACGACGGCCCCCTGACGCTGGAAGGGGACAGCGCCACGTACACCTGCCAGGCACTCGTCATCGCGACCGGCGCCTCCGCAAAATATCTTGGACTCCCTTCCGAGGAAGCCTTCATGGGCCGGGGCGTTTCGGCGTGCGCCACCTGCGACGGTTTTTTCTACAAGGGAGAGGATGTTGCGGTCATCGGGGGCGGGAATACTGCGGTCGAAGAAGCACTATATCTTTCGAACATTGCGCGCCGCGTGCACGTGGTGCACCGCCGCGACAAGTTCCGCGCCGAACCCATCATGGTGGATCGCCTACTGGAGAAAGCGCGCAGCGGCAACGTCACGCTGCACTACGATCACGTGCTCGACGAGGTGGTCGGCGATCAAAGCGGCGTCACCGGCCTTCGGCTCAAACACGCGCGTGAAGCGGTAAGCCGGCAACTCGATCTCAAGGGCGTCTTCATCGCGATCGGCCATCAGCCGAACACGGAGATCTTTGCCGGACAGGTCGACATGAAAAACGGCTACATCCTGACCCGGGGCGGCAGCGAAGGCAATGCGACCGCCACCAACATTCCGGGCGTCTTCGCCGCCGGCGATGTGCAGGATCACGTGTATCGCCAGGCGGTTACCAGCGCGGGCAGCGGTTGCATGGCCGCGCTCGATGCGCAACGATATCTCGAAGCACTGGAAAGCTAGCTTACTGCAGGAAAGACGTGGATTCGCTGTTGATTCGATGCGGATGTCCGAGGTGGGATGAAAGTGTCGATACCTTTGTCGGAAGTGAACGATGTTGCCACCGGGTCTGTGACCCGGCAGGCAACTCTTCAGACATGCGATACCGCGTCACGCCTCGAGCGTTGCCCTGAGCGCATTGAATTGCATCGAGCCCGACGCGCCTCCCGGCCCGGTGCCCCATGAAGAAATCTCAGTCGTCACTGCCCGACCGGCCCGACATCGACTTTCGGGCCGCGATGCAGGACGTTGTGCCGCTCGATCGCATCGGCCGCGTCGAACCGAATCATCCGCGTCCGGCACCGGTTCCGCTGCAGCGCTTGCGCGACGAACGCGAAGTGCTCGCGGAATCCCTGGTCTCTTCGGCAAGTCCCGATACCGGATTGGCAACGGGCGAAGAACTCGTCTTCGTTCGCAATGGCATCCCTCATGACGTCCTGCGAAAGCTGCGTCGCGGCAAATGGGTGATCCAGGACGAATTCGACCTGCACGGCCTCACCGCCGCCCAGGCCCGTCCGGCAACGGCCGCCTTTCTACAGGAATGTCGTCAACGCGGCATACGCTGCGTTCGCATCATCCATGGCAAAGGGTTGCGATCACACAATCGCGTGCCCGTCCTCAAGCGCAAGCTCGGACACTGGCTGATGATTCGGGACGAAGTCCTGGCCTTCTGCGAGGCTCGCGCTACCGATGGCGGCTCCGGCGCGGTGGTCGTGCTGCTTAGGGGCTGACAAAAAAAGAGCGGTTGCGTCGACCGACGCCCGCCCCTTTTTCCTGCGCGACGAGTGCGCTCAGATGGCAGCTTCGTTCAGCTCGCCCGTTCGGATTCGAATCACCTGCGAGACATCGCTGACGAAAATCTTTCCGTCCCCGATTTTTCCCGTGCGCGCCGACTTGACGATCGCATCGATCGCCTGATCGACCATGCTGTCGGCGACGACCACCTCGACCTTGACCTTCGGCAGAAAGTCGACCACGTACTCGGCGCCACGATAGAGTTCCGTATGCCCCTTTTGCCGGCCGAACCCCTTCACTTCGGTCACGGTCAGCCCGGATACGCCGATCTCCGAAAGCGCCTCACGGACCTCATCCAGCTTGAAGGGTTTGAAGATCGCTTCGATTTTTTTCATGACCCACTCTCCGAGCCGTAAGCTAAGTGAAGCTAGTATAGCCGCTATCCCCGCCCTGGCAAACGCAAGCAGGCAATGAAGCGACGCGCCGTTCGATCATGACGCCCTCCGCACAATCAGACGCGATACGTATCGTCGAGACGCTGCGCGATGTTCCCGCCGCATCGTGGGATCGTCTCGCCGCGGGCAGCCCCCTGCTGAGCCACGCGTTTCTCTACGGCCTCGAAACCACCGGTTGCACGAACGCAGCAACGGGCTGGCTGCCCTGCCACGTCACCCTGTGGGAGCACGGCGAACTTGTCGGCGCGATGCCGCTGTATCTGAAGAACCACTCGTATGGCGAGTACGTTTTCGATTGGGCCTGGGCCGACGCCTATCATCGCCACGGGCTCGACTACTATCCGAAGCTGCTCTGCGCCGTCCCGTTCACACCCATCCAGGGACCGCGGCTCATGGCCGCAACGCCTCGACACCGACGCACACTGCTCGATGCCGCACTCGCGCTGGCCGATCGCTGCGGCGCCTCATCGATCCACCTGCTCTTTCCGTCGAACGAGATCGCCGCGGAGTGCGAAGCCGCCGGCCTTGTCCTGCGCAAGGGCGTCCAATTCCACTGGACCAACCCAGGCTACCGCAACTTCGATGAATTCTTGACTCAGCTTGCCCGCGAAAAGCGCAAGAAGATCCGCCAGGAGCGCCGACGCGTCCGGGAACAAGGCATCGCCTTTCGCTGGCTCCGCGGTACCGAGGCCAAGGAATCGGACTGGGTTTTCTTCGATCGCTGTTACCGCCAGACGTACCGCGAGCATCGTTCCACCCCGTATCTCAATCTCGACTTTTTCCT
>JBIKKL010000668.1:0-3041 GCA_044360365.1 Burkholderiales bacterium
TCGGGATGTAGCGCAGCAACACGCCGGCATGAATGGTGAAGTAGTCGACGCCCTGCTCGGCCTGTTCGATCAAGGTGTCGCGGAAGATCTCCCACGTGAGCTCTTCGGCCTTGCCGTCGACCTTCTCCAGCGCCTGGTAGATCGGTACCGTACCGATGGGCACCGGCGCATTGCGGATGATCCACTCGCGTGTCTCGTGGATGTGCTTGCCGGTGGAAAGATCCATCACGGTGTCGCCACCCCAGCGGATCGACCAGGTCATCTTCTCGACTTCCTCGCCGATGGACGACGTGACGGCCGAGTTGCCGATGTTGGCGTTGATCTTCACCAGGAAATTGCGCCCGATGATCATGGGCTCGGTTTCCGGGTGGTTGATGTTGGCCGGGATGATCGCGCGCCCGCGTGCCACTTCCGAACGAACGAACTCGGCCGTGATCTCCTCCGGAATGGCCGCCCCGAAGGACTGCCCGCGATGCTGGCGCATCATCAGGTCGGCGAGCTTCTGCCCCTGCGGACCGGAGGCGCGCAGCGCGTTCATGTACTCGGTGCGACGCAGGTTCTCGCGGATGGCGATGTACTCCATCTCGGGCGTGATCATGCCGCGGCGGGCGTAGTGCATCTGCGAGACGTTCATCCCGCTCTTCGCCCGACGCGGCTTGCGTGCAAGGTTGAAGCGCAGTTCGGCGAGCTTCGGGTCGTTCAGGCGCTCCAGACCATACCTGGAAGTCGGCCCCGGCAACTCTTCGGTATCGTTGCGCTCGAGGATCCAGTTCTGACGCAAAGGTGACAGACCGGAACGGATGTCGATCTTCACTTCAGGATCGGTATAAGGGCCGGAGCAGTCGTACACGTAGACCGGCGGGTTGCGTTCCAGCCCGAAGGAAGCGGGTGTATCCGATTGCGTGATCTCCCGCATGGGGACGCGGATATCGGGCCGGCTGCCGGTCACATGGATCTTGCGGGAGTTGGGCAACGGCTGGATCGCGGCTTCGTCGACCCGCGCGGTTGCGCTCAGGAATTTGGGATTGGCGCTCATGATTCGCTCCTCGTGTACATTGCGTGCGGGGAGCGGGCGCCGGCGGCAGGAGCCGCATCGCAACGCTTCCCTACGACGGTATTAACCGCATCAGGTTCGAAGGGTATGTCTCACCTCGCGCGCGACGCGCGAGGACCCCCAACGTGCCGGATCAAGTTAGCCCAATCGGCGGTCGAACGCAAGCTGAATCGCTCGCAATTTCATCTGGGCAACGCCATGCCGCCTGCGTGCAAACTTCGCGCGCGCACCGCCAGTTCACATCGTGGCGGCCCCCACCTCCGACCTCTGGCCTACGACGTTTAGCCGACGGGCTCGCAGGTAAATGGTGCTAAACTCGATCGCCTAAGTAGCCACAAAATCAATGACAGACCATGGATTTCGAGCAAGCGCGATTCAACATGGTCGAGCAGCAGATTCGGCCCTGGGACGTCCTGGATCCGACGGTGCTCGATCTCCTGAGCAAAGTGCGGCGCGAAGAGTTCGTGCCGCAACAATACCGAAACCTCGCCTTCACCGACATGGAGATTCCGCTCGGACACGGCGAGCGGATGCTCTCGCCGAAGCTCGAAGCACGCCTGGTCCAGGATGCCGACGTTCGACCCACCGACCGTGTGCTCGAAGTCGGCACCGGCAGCGGCTACATGGCCGCACTGCTCGGGCATCTCGCCCAGCAGGTCTACACGGTAGACATCGTCGCAGAGTTCGTCGAACTGGCGAAACGCCGGTTCTCCCAGCAGAACATTCGCAATATCGTGGCCGAGTCGGGCGATGCCGCTCGCGGCTGGGATGCCCATGCCCCCTACGACGTCATTGTCATCACGGGCTCCATGCCGGTGCTGCCGGAAGCCTACGAACAAGTGCTCGCACCCGGCGGGCGGCTCATCGCGATTCTCGGTGACCCGCCGATCATGAC
Source organism: Burkholderiales bacterium (assembly GCA_044360365.1). GTDB lineage: Bacteria > Pseudomonadota > Gammaproteobacteria > Burkholderiales > WYBJ01 > WYBJ01. The sequence continues at coordinate 1,950 of JBIKKL010000668.1, forward strand.
GGCTTACCGGATCCGCCGCACCGGCGACGGTTTCAGTCGAGAGGGTCTGTTCGAAACCAGCGTGAAAGCGTTGCGCAATGCCCCCCAACCTGCGCGGTTCGTCTTCTGACCGCTCGCCCGTCGACGCGATGAAACGCCCGCTCACATCGAACCTCAAGCTGTTGCGGCTGGCCCTTGCGCTTGCGGCCGGGCTGGTCGCGCCGCTCGCCCACTCGGCGGATCTTCTCGAAATCCTGCGCCAGGCCCAGTCGACCGATGCCACCTACAGCGCCGCGCGGGCCACCTGGCAGGCGACGCAGGAAAAGCTCCATCAGGGCCGAGCGCTCTTGCTGCCTTCGGCCTCGGCCTCGGCGAACACCCAGTACAACGATCGCACCATCGATTTCCGCAACAACACGAGCACCAGCGGCACCTTCAACAGCAACTCGCTCGGCGTCACGATCTCCCAGCCCATCTACCGGCCGCAGAACCACATCCAGTACGAACAGGCGAAGGTCCAGGTCCAGCAGTCCGACCATCAGCTCTCACTCGCGCTGCAGGATCTGATCCTGCGCGTCTCGCAGGCGTATTTCGACATCCTGCTCGCGCAGGACAACGTCGAGTTCGCAGGCGCCCAGAAGAAGGCCATCGGCGAACAGCTCGCGCAGGCCAAGCGCAACTTCGAAGTCGGCACCGCCACGATCACCGATACGCATGAAGCGCAGGCCCGCTACGATCTCGTCACGGCGCAGGAAATCGCGGCGCAGAACGATCTGGAGAGCAGGAAGCGCGCGCTGCAGCAGATCATCGGCGCCAACGCGCCCGCGGTCGCTCCGCTCGGACCGAAGTTCGCCCTCGTCTCGCCCGACCCCGCCCGTATGGATGCCTGGGTCGAACTCGCGCTCGACAACAGCCTGCAGGTACGGGTCCAACGGGCCGCCGAGAACTTCGCGGCGAAGGAAGTCGAACGCAATCGGGCCGCGCATCTGCCGACCCTCGATGCCGTCGGCTCCTATACGAACTCGGGGACCGGCTCGGGCCAGCTCGGCGGAGTGGGCAACGACATTCGCACCGGCGCCATCGGATTCCAATTCGCCGTTCCCATCTACCAGG
>JBIKKL010000091.1:0-11111 GCA_044360365.1 Burkholderiales bacterium
ACACCCCGTAGCCATAAGGCTTACAGGCCGATTGACTACCCAAAATCACCCACACGACTTCCCGAAGAGCCAGACTTCCAAACGCATAATCGCCATTAGCGCTGCCGTCCGACACGGCACAGCTCTTTGCCCTGCGGGATTGTTGCGCTCGCTTCACACAAATCACGCGCTCGTCGAACCGGCAGAGGGCCCCGAGGTGCGTACGACCGTCTCCGGCGTTTCCAAGCACCGCATTCCACGTTCGCGAATCCCCAGGCTGCCGATGCGTTGCCGCGCCGCATGCAGGCAATGCGTTTCGGAAAACGCTGGGCTCAACACAAAACCGTGGCCTGTTCCCTTCTCCGTCGCGTTTCTTCCTGCTTCTCCCCGGGCCCTAGTTCGCCTGCGCACCGGATGCCTTCACGACATGACTCCACTTTTCGATCTCACTCGCGATGTACTTTCGAAACGCGGCGGGGCTCTCCTTCATCGGCTCGAAGCCGAGTTGCCTCATCCATGCTTCAATCGCTGAATCTGCGACGATCGCATTGATGCGCGCATTGAGCAGTTCGATCACCGCTTTCGGGGCACCGGCGGGGGCCAGAATTCCCCACCAGCCGACGGCAACGAAGCCCGGTACGCCGGATTCCGCGATCGTCGGCACCTCGGCAATCGCTGGGACACGCTTGTCGCTGGTCACGGCAATCATGCGTACCCGTCCAGCTTTGGCATGGTTGTGGGACGACGATAGCGTACCAAAGTACATCTGCACTCGACCGGAGATAAGATCGGTGAGCGCCGGCCCCCCTCCCTTGTATGGCACATGCGTCAACGTCACATTTGCCATCGTGCCGAAGAGTTCGCCTATGAAGTGCGTGGCGTTGCCAACGCCGGCGGATGCGAAACGCATCGACCCAGGTTCCTTTTTCGCGAGGGATATGACCTCGCTCAAGGTCGTCACCCTGAGCGTCGGCGGAACGACCAATATGTACGCACCCGTTGCCACGCGAGCGATCGTCTCGAAATCCCTGAGCGCATGGTAGGGCAGCTTCGGCCGAGACGTCACGTCGATGGCATGACTCGCGGGAACAAGCAGGATCGTGTAGCCATCGGGCTCCGTCTTGGCGGCGATCGAAGTCCCAACCATTCCGCCCGCGCCCGCCCGGTTGTCGATGACGACGGATTGACCCAGGGTGACCGAGAGTTTGTCGCCGATCATTCGGGCAAGAATGTCGTTGGCCCCGCCGGGCGGGAACGGCACGATGAATCGGATGGGCCGCTCCGGATACGCGGCTCGACTCTTTGTCGATTCACCGAGCAGGACAACACCCAGCAACAGTGCACTGCACATGACGGTCAAGTGCCGCATGAGATCGCCTCCTCCGTTTTATGGGCCTGAGCCGCCGCCAATGAGGGTGGGTACCCGGTAAGTAGCTGATGCCTTGCCACTGCTCCTGCCGTCATCCCGTATAGAGGCCGTAACACATCGGTGTCAAGCGCTTTAGCTGGTCGCAACCGGAAGGTCGCGTGCGCTGCGTGTACCGTTTCTTGTATGCTTACACAAACGATAACCGAGGCGTTCGCCCGACTGGAGGAGTGTCATGTCCGTGCAATTCGAACCTATCAATGATGTTCTAGGCGCCCGCGTCGTGGACTTCGATATGTCCGCGCCTTTGGATGAAGATGCCTTCCTGAAGATCCGACGCGCGCTTGCCGAGCACACGCTGCTTCTCTTCCGCGACCAGGGACATATCGCCCCCGCGGATCAGATCGCTTTCTCCCGCCGCTTCGGCCCTCTCGAAGAACACGTCCTGACCCAGTTCTTGTTTCCAGGGCACCCGGAAATCTTCGTTGTTTCCAATATCGTAGAGAATGGCCGCCATATCGGTGCCTATGGTGGCGCACAAGACTTCCATTCGGATCTCGCTTACATGCAGGAGCCAAGCTTGGGGTCGGTCTTTCGATGCCTCGAATGTCCCGATGAGGGCGGGGAGACTGCATTCGCAAACATGTACGCGGCCTACGACGCCCTGCCCGACGCGATGCGGCATCGGGTCGATAAGCTAAATGCCGTGTACGACTACGTGTGGAGCTACGAGCGACGCCTCGCACCGCTGCGTGGCCCCCTGTCGCCGGAACAGAAAGCCAAAACCCCGGTCGTCGTGCATCCGCTCGTACGCACTCATCCGGAAACGGGTCGTAACGGCCTATTTCTGTCTTTTAATTTCATCCGTCGCTTCGAAGGCATGTCGGAAGACGAGAGCCAGAAGCTCGTGCATGAACTAGTCGAATTCGCGACGCAATCGCGATTCAGCTATACACACAAATGGCGCCCGGGCGACATTGTCATGTGGGACAACCGAAACTCCATGCACAAGGCCTGTCCCTTCGACAGCAAAGGCACGCGACGCCTGATGCACCGAACCACCATCCGGGGCGATGCGCCGTTTCGTGGCAACCGCTCCAAGGCAGCAGCGTAAAGGATAGGCAGTACCCGCTCTGAATGGCTCTGCATGGCGGATCGGATCAAGAAGCACCGGATCCGATCGCCACGATCCTGCAAAGCCGAAGACGGACTATGCAGGGGTGTGCACCTTCGCCGTACCGGCGACTTCATCGGCCTTGGCGAAGTCCACTTCCGTAAATCCGTACAGATGCGCTCCACCCATGAATATTTTCGCTGCCGTCTCCCGGGAGCAATTCTTGAGGACGTTGCTCGATACGTTGGGGAAGTTGGAGTCGAAGTGTGGATAGTCGCTGGAGACACACATGCGATCGGCACCAATAAGTCCCGCCGTGGCTTCGATCTCGGGCTCGCTTCCCTCGACCGCTGCCCAACAGTTGCGTTGGAAGTATTCCTTCGGTGTCAACGTGAGATAGGGTGCATGTGTATCTCGATACTGCGGATAGTCCCATTCGATTCGAGAGAGCAATCCCGGCACCCATGAGTTTTGAGCTTCGAGAAAGCCGACCCGCAATTTGGGATGAAACTCGAACACGCCGCCGATGATCATCGCGATAAGCGCCTGCTGCATCTCGATCCAGTGACTCGCCACGTGGCGATAGAACCGGTTCTCGCCATAGAGCGTGTTCATGTGTGAATTCCACGCCCCCGTGCCCTCATGAAAGCCTAGTGTGACGTTCAGCTCTTCGTGCAGGCTGTAGAGCGGGTCCCAGTAGTTCGAGTGCCAGTAGTGATCATTGACGAGATTGGGACGCAGAAAAGATCCGACCGCACCCAACTCCCGAACGCAGCGGATCAATTCCTGGCAGGCCATATTGATGTCGTGTACCGGCAGCATCGCGACGAACTTCAGGCGCTCCGGACTATAGCTCGCGTGCTCTGAAATCCAATTGTTGTACGCCTGGCAAAGCGCAAGCGACAAATGCGGGTCCATGCCGTCGCGGGATATCAGACTCAACCCGTTCGTCGGGTACATGACGGCGATGTCGATACCTTCCATGGCCATCGCCATGACCTGTGCCTCGCCGTCGTAATTGCGTTTGATGGCGAAATCCAGGCGGTCACTGGACTGCAGGCGCGAACCCGATAGCGCCTGCGTCGAAAACTTCGGCAGCGTCCCACCGCGGCTACGCTTGCGGTACTGCTGCATCTGCGGATCACGAGACGTGGGCAGACCATCGACGTAGATCGTGCCCCGCTTGGGCTTTCCGTCAACACCCAACGGCAAGGTGACTCGATCGTGGAAACGAACATCGAGATAGCGCCTGAGAAGATCGGGCGGTTCCATGACGTGCATATCGCAGTCGACAAAACGCAGACCATCTTTCATGGGATCCTCCTCCAAGAAGACTCTGGTCAGACGCTACGCTTTGGTCTACGTAGTGTCAACTCATGAGAAGTACAGCCCACTTAATGGACCTCTCGTTGCGAGCACCCCATACTCCGAGCGACGAGGCCAAGTCGATTCGGCACTGCGCGAGCCATCCCCTGAGAGGAGAACGAACGCATACTGACAGTCCCCGGCAGTTTGTTTGCTGATCTCATGAACACCACGCGCTCGTAACAAGGGCTGCACCTGAGCATCCGGCCAGCCGGATTCATCAGCCCACCGCGAAGGCGCTCTCGACGATAGTCCACGTCGCCATTGATTTCGGTCCAAAATGGACGGTCCGAAGTAGCGCGTGCCGGTGGCGCCGAGTGACTGCATCGGCTCGGCCCGTTGGTGTGAGATGATCGCGCTGTGTCGAATTTCGGAAACCGGGTAGAAGGAGCATTTGCTGGATGGGCAGGAAATGGGCCGATCGGTTCGCGCGCGATGTCGCGAGATGGTACCGGTGCACCCGTCGGTCGGCTCCACCGATCGGGGCTGGCATTTCGCCGGCGTGCCCGCCACGCCCCACTCTGACATGACGATACTGAAACTGTTCAAATCCCGCGAACCTTCGACGCGCCTGCGCGAACTCATGCGGATGACCTTGTTCGCCGAACTCAGCCGGCGCGAGGTGCGCGTTGTCGAAGGGTTCATGCACGAGCGCAGGTTTCTGGCGCACGAGATCGTTTTCGACCAAGGCGAACAGGGCGAGGCGTTCTACGTGGTGCTCGAAGGCCACGTACTCATCTGCCGCCAGGGCCAGCCGGACACACCACTGGCCGTGCTTGGGCCCGGCAGCTTTTTCGGAGAGCTGGCGCTGCTCGACGATGCGCCGCGCTCCGCCCAGGCACGCGCACGGGACAACTGCAAGCTTCTGGTGCTGTTCCGTGGCGATTTTCTCGGGCTGATGCAGTCGCACGGACTGATCGCGTCCAAAATTGCCGTACAGCTCGCACGCCATCTCGCCTCGCGGGTGCGCAGCATGAACCGCGTCGGGGACGGCCCGCTGTGAGCGGCCTGCCACCTGTGGCCGTCTTGGAGGTGCGCGATCCCTACCGGCCGGGCCCGCTGGCCTGGTGCACGATCCTTGGCGGCACCTGCCTGGCCCTGTTCCTGTTCCAGAAAGTGCTCTGGCTGGTTGTGCCCTTCGTGTTCGGCCTGTTGATCTACTACCCGCTGTTCCCGCTGCAACAGCGCCTGGTGCTGAGTGGAATGACGCGCGACGCCTCGGCCGCACTGGTGAGCGCCGGGGCCTTCCTCGCGGCCTTTGGGTTGGCGATGGTGAGCTTCCCGTGGGTGGGCAGTCAGCTCGGAGACTGGCAGCAATCGGGCGCGCGTTACATCGACGGCGGCCTGCGCCTGCTGGTAAACACCTTGTCCTGGCTGGAAGAACGGGTACCGCTCGCTGCCGAATCCGCATTGAGCAGCCGGCTGACCGAGCAGCTGAGCAGCCTGGGAAACACGCTGGCCAGCAAGTATCTGGCTGACGTGGCCCTGGCGGTAGCGACCTGGGTGCCGTCTCTCATGCTGGCGCCCTTCCTGGCTTTTTTCTTTCTGCGCGACGGCTGGCGCTTCAAGAGATTCCTGGGGCGCTCGGTACCCAACGCCTATTTCGAGCGCACGTTGTATCTGCTCGACCAGGTCGATCAGACTGCGCGCCTCTACTTCCAGGGCCTGCTCAAGTTGACCGCCCTCGACGCGATCTGCCTTGCCCTGGGGCTGTGGATGATCGGTATCTCGGCTCCCCTCGCGCTGGGCCTGATCACGGCCGTACTCGCGTGGGTGCCCTACATCGGCTCCATCCTCGGTTGCCTGCTCGTGGTGCTGGTGGCAGCCACCAACCCCAGCGTGGCCTACGGCGCCATCGTGCTGTTCCTGTGCGTGCGCCTGCTCGATGACTTCGTGTTCATGCCCATGACGATCGGTCGCAGCCTGCACATGCACCCGCTGCTGACGGTACTGATGATCTTCGTCGGCGGTGCGATCGCCGGCGTGGCTGGCCTGATGCTGGCGTTGCCGTTGCTGGGCGTCGCCATGGTGCTGGGCACAACCATCGGCGAGGTTTACACCGACCCGCGGCTGAAGGCCAGGCACGCCTTCGCCCGCCGCCTGCGGGACGAGCAGGCCATGAGGGACTTAACGGCTTGAGCTGGAGCCCGGGAATGTCGTCGAGCGGGGTCGCGCCGCAAGCCTCTCGCAGAACCGGACGTAAACCGCTCGACTCGTCCGGCTGTTGCCGCCGACCGTAAATTGACCCCCGTATTGCCCAGAAAAGCGAGCGAACCCATCAAGAAGTGGCCGGGAGAGTAGGCTAGTGGTGCGATCCCGCTGGCCTACTCTCCCGGCATCGCCTGAACGGCCTCTGACGAGATGGTCGTCGGAAATTCTTTCGCAGTGCCATGGGTAATCGCTGCATGGTTACGATGCACGAAGACCCACGCGGCAATTCGGTTCTCTGCCCAGCAATAGGCAGCGAAGAGACGGTCGTAGGAATCACCCTTATTCTTCGGGCCGTCCTTGCTCGGATCGAACAAGTATTCGTATGGCATACGACCAACGCCACCGGATAATCGATTTCAACCGCCATCGTTACGGCAAGTAGATCGTCGACGCCACCATCGTTGAGCGCCCTCGACTTCGCTGGCCGGGTTCTCGTATGTAACCAACCGCACATACTCCTGAGCCATCCAGGCGCAAAGTGGAAGTTGTACGCTACCAAGGGGCCAGTCATGAAAACGTATGCACTTCGCGCGCTCCCCGCCGGGGGATGGACAATCTTCGCTAATGGATCGGCGAAGCCGGTCATCCTGGTCGAAGACTCGAAGGATCTTGCGATCTTCAAGGCGACACTCGCGCCGGCTTATGGGCCACCCACCCCGCAGAACCGCGGGTCCGAAGTTCAATGGGCCAGCGACGCCAGCGCTTGATTCGATGCGAGCGCGCATCGCCTCAAACTGCGTTTGCCCTCGTTGCAGCTGCAGCGCTGGTTCAGATAGCTGACGATCGGAGTATCCAGAAGCCCCCGGCGCCGCCAGACATGTAAAGCCGCTCTTGCACGAGCTGAGCGTCACTTGTTTGTCCGGCTGGCTATTGCCGGATTCTGGATCGGATCACTATCGCTGCCCGCCGCACAGCAAAACCTGGCGACCGCGGCCGAGCGGCGCATCTCGTCGAAGGAGGTCGCGCAGCACGCGAAAGCCGCCGATTGCTGGATGGGTGATCCGGAGCGGCGTGTACGATTTCGGCGTCTATATCCCGGAGCACCGCACACGCCCGGACGTCATCACCGCCTGGTGCGGCAAGGAGGCGACCGAAGCCTATAACACCAAGACCAAGGGCCGCCCCCATTCGCTGTATGCTGATGCACTGCTGGCGAAGTATCGGATCGGAGCGCTCGACGCTGCGACAAAGTAAGGTAGCGATGCCCCGGTTCGCGCGAGCCGCGCAGTTTCACGCACCCATGTCACCAGATGACCACTTCAGCCGCCTGGATCGAGCCGCGGGCGGAGACAAGGACGAAATGACCCGCGAGGTATGGCTAGAATGAAACTCTGTGCACGTTCAGCGATCACGCCGACAGTCGTCCTGGCAGCGCTATGGATTGCGACACTCCCGACCGCTACGATCGCCAGTGATACTGCCCTCCCGCATGTGGTCGTTTCCGCCGGTGGCGAGAGAGACCGCGTGGGCTACGACGGCGTCGTGGAAGCCGTCCGTCAGACGGTGCTTGCCGGTCAGGTCTCAGGCGCAATCATCGCCCTCGACGTCAAGGCGGGAGATTCGGTGAAAGCCGGTCAGACGATTGCCCGAATCGATGCGCGTGCCGCCGAGCAGAATAAGGCAGCCAGCGATGCTCAAGTGCAGGCGGCTCGCGCTGCCCTGGAAGTAGCATCTCGCGATGTCGAGCGCCAGCGGCAACTCTTCCAGGAACGCTACATCAGCGAAGCAGCCCTCGAGCGCGCCGAAGCCCAGTTCAAGTCGACCAAGGCCCAGGTCGACGCACAACTGGCCCAAGCGGTTGCAGCGCACACCCAGACCGGCTACTACACCGTTCGCGCCCCCTACCCAGGCATCATCGCCGAGGTTCCCGTGTCGCTGGGCGACATGGCGATGCCCGGCCGCCCCATCGCGACGCTTTACGATCCGAGCGCGCTGCGGGTCGCGGCATCGATTCCGCAAACCGCGCTTCCGGCCTCTCTCACGCATCGCGACGTGCTGATCGAGATTCCAGGTTCGTCGGTACAGCCGACCACCCGCATAGAACCGCTGCGCGTGACGACACTTCCCATGGTCGATCCATCGTCCCATACCGTCACCGTGCGGCTCGATCTGCCTGCCGGCGGCGCGTTCAAGCCGGGCATGTTCGCTCGCGCATGGATCGCGCCTGTTCAGGATTCGTCCACCACGCGCATCGCCGTTCCTGCGTCTGCCGTGGTTCGCCGCGCTGAACTGACTGCGGTCTACGTGCTTGATGCCGAGAACCGGCCCTTGCTGCGTCAGGTCCGACTCGGGCGCGTTGCAGGCGACCAGGTCGAAGTGCTCGCCGGCATCGCTGTCGGGGACCGGGTCGTGACCCAGCCGCAAATGGCGGCCCGCACGGCCGGAACCGATAAGTAGCCCATCCCCGACATGAGCACACGCTTGGGTTTATCGGGCCGCATCGCTGCCCACTTCCAGTCCGCACAGATCACCCCGCTGCTCGCTCTGGTGGCCTTGCTGCTGGGCGCATTCGCCGTCCTGGTGACACCGCGCGAAGAGGAACCTCAGATCAACGTCACGATGGCGAACGTGCTCATTCCGTTTCCGGGCGCATCGGTCGGCGATGTCGAACAGAACGTCGCCATCCCCGCGGAACAGGTGTTGTCGCAGATCGCTGGTATCGAGCACGTCGCATCGGTCTCACGCCCCGGCCTCGCGGTGGTCACCGTCCAGTTCAAGGTCGGCGTGCCGCGGACCGAAGCGCTCGTGAGACTCTACGACACGGTGAATTCCAACGCCGACTGGCTGCCGCAGGGCCTCGGCACGCTCGCCCCCATCATCAAGCCCAAAGGCATCGACGACGTCCCCATCGTCACGCTGACCTTGTATTCGCGCAACGCCCAAACCGGTCCCTACGATATCGAACGGATCGCACACAGTATCGAAGCGGATCTGAAGCGCGTCCCCGGCACCCGGGAGGTCACGACGATAGGCGGTCCCGGCCGGGCCGTGATGATCGAGATCGATCCCGCGCGCATGGCGGGCAACGGAGTGACCGTCGCGGACCTTCGCAACACGCTACAGTCGGTCAACAGCGGCCTCCCGGTGGGCGAACTCGTAGCGAACAATCGCGCAGTCGCCGTGGAGGCAGGTCCGTTCCTGCGCGACGCGCAGGAGGTGGCCGCTCTCATCGTCGGGACACGCGAGGGACGCCCCGTTTACATGCGCGATGTCGCGGATATCCGCGATGGCCCGCCCCCCGCGACCCGCTACGTCTGGCACGGCATCGCCGGTAAGACGCCCGGCGAGTTTCCCGCCGTCACGATCGCCGTCACGAAGAAGCCCGGCGAGAATGCGATCGACGTGGCCGACGCCGTCGTGCGCCGTGCGACACAGTTGAAGAACACGATCATCTCCCCCGAAGTGTCCGTAGCCGTGACGCGAAACTATGGCGAGACCGCGAACGACAAGGCGAAGAAGCTCATCCAGAAGCTGCTGTTCGCGACCGCATCGGTCGTGGCGCTGGTGTTTCTGGCACTGGGACGTCGGGAAGCTGCGATCGTCGGCGCCGCCGTCATCCTGACCCTCACGGCGACGCTGTTCGCCTCCTGGGCCTGGGGGTTCACGCTGAATCGCGTCTCCCTCTTCGCCCTGATCTTCTCGATCGGCATCCTGGTCGACGATGCCATCGTGGTGGTCGAGAACATACATCGCCATCAGGCCCTCCATCCCGGAAGATCGCTGGCCGAGCTCATCCCGGGCGCGGTAGACGAGGTCGGCGGACCAACGATCCTGGCAACCTTCACGGTGATCGCCGCACTGCTGCCCATGGCGTTCGTGACGGGCCTGATGGGGCCGTACATGAGTCCGATCCCGATCAACGCCAGCATGGGCATGCTCCTGTCGCTCGCCGTGGCGTTCGTCATGACCCCCTGGCTGTCCAGGCTCTGGATGAAAGCCAGCGTCCCGCATGCGGATCCGGATCATCCCGGTGGCCTCGCCGGCAAGCTGGCGCCTGTCTTCCGCGCGGTCTTTCGCCCCTTGCTCGACGAACGGCGCGGTGGGCGCAACCGCACTCTCGCGGGCCTGTTCGTCCTCGGACTGATTGCGCTGGCCCTCGTGCTCCCGATGCTCGGGCTCGTTCACTTGAAGATGCTGCCCTTCGACAACAAGTCGGAGTTCCAGATCATCGTAGACATGCCGGCAGGCACGCCCGTCGAGGGCACGGCCGCCGTCCTGCACGAGCTCGGCGCGCATCTGCAGACGGTGCCCGAAGTCACGGACTATCAGGCCTATGCGGGCACGGCGGCGCCAATCAACTTCAACGGTCTGGTGCGCCAGTACTACCTGCGCGCCGGCACCGAGCAAGGCGACATCCAGGTCAATCTCGTCGACAAGCATGCGCGCGGCGAGCAAAGTCATGCCATCGCCACACGGGTGCGTCCGGCGCTGCAGGCCATCGGCAAGCGTCACGGTGCCAACGTGAAGATGGTGGAAGTCCCGCCCGGGCCGCCGGTGCTCTCACCGATCGTCGCCGAGATCTACGGTCCGGACGCCGACGGCCGGCGCGCCGTCGCCAAGGCGATACGCCAGGTGTTCGAAGGCACCGAGGGTGTGGTCGATGTCGACGACAGCACCATCGCAGCCGCACCGAGAAAGCTGCTGCTCGTCGATCGCCGCAAGGCCGCGCAGCTCGGCGTGACGCAGCAGGCAATCGTGAGCACCCTGCGCGCTGGGCTCGCCGGCGAAGCGACCGCCTATCTGCACGATCTGAGCAAGTACCCCGCGCCCGCGCTGATCCAGCTGCCCGCAGTACTCCATGGCAACCTCGACGCACTGCTGCAGCTTCGCGTGCGTACCGCATCCGATTCCCTCGTGCCCGTCGGCGAGCTGATCACCGTCAGCGATACCGAGCGGGAACAACCCTCGTACCGCAAGGACCTTCTGCCGGTGACCTATGTCGTGGGCGACATGGCGGGACGCGTCGACAGTCCGCTCTACGGCATGTTCGGCATGCGCGACCAGATCGCCAGGATCGCCACGCCCGACGGAGGGTCGATCACCGAGTACTTCATCCGCCAACCCGAGGATCCCTAT
>JBIKKL010000093.1:0-11071 GCA_044360365.1 Burkholderiales bacterium
CTGCGCGCCTTGTCGCCCAGCTCGTGCCTGGCCGCGCGATGTTCCTTCAGGTCCATCCCGCCCGAGAAAATCTTGGGCGTGCCGGTAATCACGATGGCGCGAACGTCGTCGCGTTCGTCCAGCTGCCCGAAGCATTCCACGAGGTCCCGACGCAACTGGTTGCTCATCGCGTTGACGGGCGGACGGTCGATGACGACCAGCGCCACGTTGTCCTCGACGGAGACCTTGAGATGCTCGAATGTCATGCTTCCTCCTCGCTCGCTGCGACGTGTCTGGCGACGGATTATCGGACAACCGGGTCGCAATCGGTGCTGCAACACGCCGCTGGCGAGGACGCGCGGTCAATGCCCGCGCATGTGGTGCAGCAGGACTTCCTTGATGGCGTCGCGCTTGCTCTCGGGGGTGAGACACAAAGCCGCGTCCGGCGCATCGCCGTGAAAAAACTCGACGACGAACTCTGCCGCCGCGAAAGCGCAGACCAGAAGAGCGATACCGATATAGGTCAGCGTGCGATGACGCATGCGAATATCCTGGACAAGCCGTCCCGCGCTCGAAGGGGAAGCCGCGCCGGAAGTCCAGGATGGTACCCCGATCGTCCTCTGCCGAAAACCCGAACGCAACGCCGTCCGTGCGGGTCTGCCGCAGGCAATGGCGTTACAATGGCCGAGGAGTGACACTCGGGCCCGCGCTCACCACGACAACAAGATTCCCTTCGGCAATACCTCTCGTGACGACACCCAAGCAGACGGCGGGCTGGCACTACGCCTGGATACTCCTCGCGGCAGCCTGCGTGCTGAACATCGTGGCGCGCGCCGATCAATCGTCTTTCGGCGTATTCGTCGACCCGCTCGTCGAACGCTTCGGCTGGAGCCGGGGCGAAATTTCGTTCGGCTACTCGCTCGCGTTCCTGATCGGCATGCCGGCCGTGATCCTGATGGGCTGGCTCGGCGACCGTTACAGCGCGCGGGCCCTGATGCTCGGTGCTGCGGCAATGATCGGCGTAGGCACGGTGCTGCTCGGCAGCATCACGCAGCTTTGGCACTTTTATCTGATCTACGGCATCTTCGTCGGCTCGATGGGACACGCCGCATTCAGCGTCCTGCTGCCTGTCATCATGACGAAATGGTTCCACCGCCATCTCGGCATCGTCATGGGAGTGTACTGGGCAGGCCAGGGCTTGGGCCCGATGATCTTTGCCCCCCTGTTCCGCTGGTCGATCGAGACCCGTGGCTGGGAGAACACCTTCGTCGTCATCGGCCTCACGATCGGCGCGATCCTCGCGTTCTTTTCGCTCTTCATCTACAGCAGCCCGGCCGCCAAGGGGCTGCAAGCCTACGGTGCCGAAGAAGTCGCCGAGGCGCCTGCGCCTACCGGGACGGCCGCCCCACGGAAAGCGACCATGCGGGACGTCCTGCGCATGAAGCCGGTGTGGCACCTCATGGGCATACATCACGTCGGCTGCGTCTCGCATGCGATCATCCTCGCCCACGTGGTCTCCATGGCAACGTTCAAGGGCATCCCGGGCGTGGAAGCGGCCGGGGTGTTGGCCACTGTCGCCGGTACGTCGGTCATCAGCCGCTTCGCGTTCTCCGTCATCGCCGATCGCTTCGGCGGCCGCACGACGCTGACCTTTGCCCTGCTCGGACAGGCCCTGCCAGTGATCATCCTGTTCTTCGCCAACGAGGCCTGGATCTTCTATCTCTTCGCGGTGATCTTCGGTCTGAGCTACGGCGGGGAGATGGTCGGCTTTCCGATCATCAACAAGCAGCTGTTCGGGCCCAAGGCGCCGCTCGGATCGATCTATTCGTTTCAGATGGTCGGCGGCGGGACGGGGATGGCTCTCGGCGGCTGGCTCGGAGGCAGTCTCTTCGACGTCACGGGCGACTACACCTGGGCGCTGGCCGCTTCCCTGGTCATCGGGCTGGCCGGCGTCCCGATGGCGATGGCGCTGCCGCGACACAAGCGACCTGCCAGCGCTTAGCCATCAAAGACCCCATCGTCAACTCAGGTCAGCGCAGCTCGACCACGCACTCCGCCACCGTACGGCAATCCTTGCGGCAAAGCGTGTGCGCCCCGGTATCCCGCCAGTGATTGCATCGAGCATCGGTCATGCCGAGTATCGGTGACCGACGATCGGTGCTATTCATCTGGCAAGCTTGGCGGCGGCGTGCCAGAATCGTCGATCCGATGATTCGAGAGAGAGCCGTCCGCATGCGTACCCTCCTGCACCGTACCTTCGCGCGCCTGGTGATCGCGGGGGCACTTGCCATCGGGGCCACCTCGACACATGCCGCACCGCCCAAGGACACGTTCCTGATCGCGGGGGACTTGAGTTCCATGATCACGCTCGATCCGGCGGCCATCGCCGAGTCGATTACCGCGTACACGATGCGCAGCGTATGCGATGCGCTCATCGAACTCGACGACGACGATGCATCCAAGCTGGTGCCCGGCATCGCCGAAAGCTGGACCGTTTCGCCCGACGGCTCGACGTTCACCTTCAAGATTCGGCAGGGCATCAAGTTTCCTTCGGGCAATGCGGTGACTGCCCTCGATGTACTGTGGTCGATCAAGCGCACGCTCACGCTCAACCTCGCCAATGCGCAGCGCCTGCGCGAGTGGGACATCACTGCGGGCAACGTCGATGCCGTGATCAAGGTCGCCGATCCGTTCACGCTCGTCTTCACGCCGCCCCGGCCGTTTGCCCCCAGTCTCTTCCCGTTCGCACTGTCCGATTTTAGAAATACCGCCGTGCTCGATCGCGTGACGATCCAAAAGCACGAAGTCGCCGGCGACATGGGCCGAAAGTGGCTCGCGACCAACACGGCCTGCGTCGGCCCCTATCGGGTCGCCTCGTGGCGGCCCCAGGAAATATTGATCCTCGAGCGCAACGAGACCTATCACGGCCGCAAGCCCAACATGAAGCGCCTGATCATTCGCCATACGCCCGAAGCAGGCGCCCAACGCCTGATGGTGGAGAAGGGCGATGTCGACATGGCGATGAACATCGATCCGGCGGATTTCGCAGCGCTGGAGAAAAATGCGAACGTGCGGCTGGTGTATACGCCGAGTCTGCGCATCAACTACTTCATGTTCAACATGAAGGATCCGCGCTTCAAGAATCCGAAGTTGTTCGAGGCCTTCCGCTACCTCGTCGACTACGAGGCACTCGAGAAGACGCTGCTCAGAAACGACGCCCGCGTGCGGCAAAGCCCGGTGCCGTCCGGCGTGTTCGGTGCCCTGCCGGACAACCATCGCCCCTTCAAGCTCGACATCCCCAAGGCCAAGGCGCTGCTCGCAGAAGCCGGTCATCCCAACGGCTTCTCGGCCGAGATGATCGTGCTCAACGGGTTCCCGAGCGTCGACCTCGCCCAGCATCTGCAGGCCAACGCAGACAAGATCGGTGTGAAGCTCAAGATCACGCAGATGGTGGGTTCGCAGCTCTTCCAGCGTGCCCGCGCGCGAAACTACGAAATCTACATGGCGGGGTACGGCTTCAACTATCCCGACGCGAACAACGTCATGCTGAGGCACGCCTACAACCCGGACAACAGCGACACCTCCAAGAATTCGCTGTCGGTCGCATGGCGCGCGTCGTGGGATCCGGGCAAGTGGATCAACGACACGATCCGCGCCGCACAGGTGGAACGGGATCAGAAGAAGCGCCTGGAGATGTATCACGAGATCCAGCGCCGCCACATGGCGACCTCGCCGCTGATCTACATGTTCCAGAACCAGTCGGTCACGGTGCTGCACAAGCGCGTGAAGACATTCAAGCGCAACCTGATCGCCGTAAACTTCGCCGGCGTGGAGAAGGAATAGGGTTCAGCCACCTCGACAGCCCGGCCTCCCGAGATCTGCACCTTGAGCACGAGCACCATGTTGACCACTCGCTGGCGGCGCCGGGTCGTCGCGCTCGGGCGAACACTGCTTACGGTGATGGTCACCCTGCTCGGGTTGCTGGCGCTGACGTTCTTCATCGGCCGCGTGATGCCCGTCGACCCCGTCACGGCCATCGTAGGCGAGCAGGCCGACCAGATCACCTACGACAAGGTCTACCACGAACTCGGCCTCGACAAGCCGCTGTATACACAGTTCGGCATCTATATCGCGGGGCTCCTGCAAGGCGACTTCGGCACGGCCATCGCCACCGGGCATCCGGTCATCGAAGACATCGCGCGGGTCTTTCCGGCCACCGTCGAACTTGCCACCCTCGGGCTCATCGGCGGCGTGCTGCTCGGCGTCCCCATGGGCATCCTCGCCGCGGTACATCGAAACGGGGCGATAGACCACGTCGTGCGCTTCTTCGGTCTGGTGTTCCATTCAGTGCCGAACTTCTGGCTCGGGCTCATGGCACTCGTAGTCTTCTACGCAGGGCTCGGCTGGATCGGCGCCTCGGGCCGGGTCTCGCTGCACTTCGTAGGCGTGGTGCCCGAAGTGACCGGCTCCATCCTCGTCGATGCGATGCTCGCCGGCGAGTGGGAAATCGCGCTCGACGCCTTCCGCCATGTCATCACGCCGGCAGTCATCCTCGCGACGGGCGGCATGGCGTACCTCTCCCGCATGACGCGCAGCTTCATGCTCGACCAACTCAACCAGGAATACGTGACGGCTGCCCGCATCAAGGGGCTCTCGGAATGGCGGGTGACGATGCATGCGTTCAAGAACATCGGCGTGCAGTTGCTGACGGTCATCGTGCTTGCTTACGGCGGCTTGCTGGATGGGGCCGTGCTGACTGAAACCGTGTTCGGCTGGCCGGGGTTCGGCCAGTACCTCACCTCGGGCCTCATGGCGGGCGACATGAACGTCGTGCTGACCGGCACCATGCTCGTGGGCGTCATCTTCGTCACGCTGAATCTCGTCTCCGACGTGCTGTATCGCGTGCTCGATCCTCGAACGCGATAGCCGCCATGAACACGCCGACGGATACCGTCCTCGACCCTGCCTCGAAGCCTCGCGATGCCCGCTGGCGCGCCTGGCTCAAGGCTGAAATCCCGCAATCGGCCACGCAAGCGCGCATGCAGCGCGCCTACTTCGGTTGGCTGCGCTTCCTCGGCAATCCGCTCGCGGTCGCGGGCTTGGCCGTCATCGTCGCCCTGGTGCTCGTCGCGGCATTCGCCCCGTGGGTCGCTACGCACGATCCGCTTGCGCAGAATCTGGCCGTCCGATTGCAGCCTCCCAGCGCGGAGCACTGGTTCGGCACCGACCAGATCGGACGCGACCTCTACAGCCGAGTGATCTACGGCGCACGCATCACCCTCTACATCGTCCTGCTGGTCACGATCATCGTGGCACCGATCGGGCTGCTCATCGGCACGCTGGCCGGCTACTACGGCGGCATCATCGACGTCGCGCTGATGCGCCTCACGGACATCTTTCTCGCCTTCCCCGGACTGGTGCTCGCACTCGCGTTCGTCGCCGCGCTTGGTCCGGGGCTGGAAAACGCCGTCATCGCCATCTCGCTGACCAACTGGCCCGGCTTCGCACGACTCGCTCGCGCCGAGACCTTGATCGTGCGCTCCAGCGATTACATCGCTGCGAGCCGTCTGCAGGGCGCCTCATCCATGCGGATCATGTTCATGCACATCGTGCCGATGTGCATGCCCTCGGTGATCGTCCGGGCAACGCTATCGATGGCCGGCGTCATCCTCACGGCCGCGGGCCTGGGCTTTCTCGGCCTCGGTGCCCAACCGCCTTCGCCCGAATGGGGCGCGATGCTGTCGTCGGGCCGGCGCTTCATGCTCGACTACTGGTGGATGGCCACCTTTCCGGGGCTCGCCATTCTCTTCGTGAGTCTTGCCTTCAACCTGTTCGGCGACGGCCTGCGCGACGTGCTCGATCCGCGCAGCGAATGACCATGAACGAGTCGAACCGATCTCCTGCTGCCGCCGCATCCGCGCCGATCGTGTCGGTGCGCGATCTGTCCGTCGCCTTCGACACGCCGCACGGTCGGGTCGACGCGGTACGCGGCGTCTCGTTCGACATCGGTCGCGAGAAGGTCGGCATCGTCGGCGAGTCCGGTTCGGGCAAATCGATGACGGGGCGAGCGATCCTTGGCCTGACGCCAAAAAATGCACGCGTCACCGCGCAGACGCTCGCGCTGCACGGCACCGATCTCAGAACGCTCTCGGCGCGCGAGCTGCGCCAGGTGCGCGGGCGGCGCATTTCGATGATCCTGCAGGATCCGCGCTACTCCCTCAATCCGGTCATGCGCGTGGGCGACCAGATCGCCGAAGCCTATCTCGTACATCACAAGGCGAGCCGTGCGCAGGCGCGCGACAAGACGCTCGCCATGCTCGAGGCGGTCAAGATCCGCAATCCCGCCCGCGTGTACGATCTCTATCCACACGAAGTCTCCGGCGGCATGGGCCAGCGGGTGATGATCGCGATGATGCTGATCCCCGAGCCCGAGTTCCTGATCGCCGACGAACCCACCTCCGCCCTGGACGTGACCGTGCGCATGCAGGTGCTCGCCATCCTCGACGATCTGGTGCAAAGCCGCGGTCTCGGACTCATGTTCATCAGCCACGATCTGAATCTCGTCGCCACCTTCTGCGATCGCGTGCTCATCATGTACGCCGGGCGCATCGTCGAATCGTGCCCCGCATCGGCATTGCGCGATGCCCGCCACGGCTATACGCGCGGGCTGCTCGAATCGCTGCCCCGTATCGGCGAGAAGCGCGAGCGCCTGCAGGTGCTGCAGCGGGATCCCGCCTGGCGCGATGCACCGACGATCCACCACGCAGACGGCTAGTGTCCTGTGTCAGAAATTCGTACCACAAAAGCGCCGAGAATCGGCGCCATACTTTGTCGGAAATCCTCGCAAGGTGTCCAAGCTGGCTGTGGTCTCCTTCGCGTCTGGCACCGATTTCGACGCTTTTTCCATGCGTTGCGTAAGTCGCAGCAATCCGCCCTTATGCTACGAATCCCTGACACAGGACACTAGGCGCGAAGCGATGCCCATCGTCGACATCAAGGATCTGCGCGTCACCTTCGGTGACGGTTCGGAGGCGATCCATGCCGTCGACGGCGTCAGCATCGGGATCGAAGAAGGCGAGGTCTACGGGCTCGTCGGCGAATCCGGCTGCGGCAAATCGACCGTGCTCAGAGCGCTCGCCGGCTTGAATCCCGACTGGACCGGCGCGATGACCGTCGCCGGTCAGGCGCTCGAACGCCGCCGCAGCAAGGCGCAGTACCGGCTCATGCAGATGGTATTCCAGGATCCCTACGCTTCACTGCATCCGCGCCACACCATCGACGGTCTTCTCTCGGAGCCGCTCGCGATCCACGGCATCAAAGACGCCGACCGGCGCATCGTCGAAGCGCTCGATCGCGTCGGCCTCGGCGCGAGTTTTCGCTTTCGTTACCCGCACCAGCTTTCGGGCGGACAACGCCAGCGCGTGGCCATCGCCCGCGCGCTGATTCTGGAACCGAGGGTGCTCCTGCTCGACGAGCCGACTTCGGCGCTCGACGTATCGATCCAGGCCGAGGTGCTCAACCTGCTGGACGACTTGCGCCGCGCAGAAAGGCTCACCTACCTTTTCGTCAGTCACGATCTCGCAGTCGTGACCCACATGTGCGCTCGCATCGGGGTGATGCGAGCGGGCCGCCTGCTCGAAGAAACGACGGTCGAGGCACTCCTGGCAGCAGGACCGACCCACCCCTACACCAGGCATCTCTACCAGGCGAGCGCCGGGTATGATCGAAGGCTTGCGGCCATAGAAATCGACGAAACGGACGAGGAGAAGACATGACCCCGGCGAACCCGAAGATCGCCATCCTGGGCTTCAGCCTGGAAACGAACGGATTTTCACCGCCCAGCACACGCGCCGATTTCGAGCAGAGCTATCTCATGCGCGGGGCCGCGTTGGAGGCCGATATCCGATCCGAGCATCCTCGCGCCAACGGGACGCTGCCGGGCTTCGTGCGTGAAATGAACGCCACCGGCGATTGGACGATGGCGCCGCTGGTGGTCGCCGCGACCAGTCCCGGCGGTCCGGCCGAGCAATCGTTCTTCGACGATTTCCTCTCGGAGGTCAAAGCCGGGCTCGAAGCCGCACTGCCCGTCGACGGCGTCTACATCTCCGAACATGGCGCCGCCGCCTCGACGGGCGATGTCGATCCCGACGGCACGCTGTTCGAACTGGTCCGCACCATCGTGGGGCCGGATGTGCCGGTCGTCGCCACGCTCGATCTGCATGCCAACGTATCCCGGCGCATGGTGGACACCACCGACGTGCTGATCTCCTATCTCACCAATCCGCACGTCGATCAGCGCGAGCGCGGCACCGAGGCAGCGCGTGCGATGCGCGAACTGCTCAGTGGCGTGCGTACCGCGAAGGCGCTCGTGCGCATCCCGTTGATGCCGCCATCGGTCACGCTGCTCACGGGCGTCGGCGAATCCGAGGACGAGATCATCAGCGGCAGGCTGCAGCGGCCGTATGGCGAACTGATCCGAGAGGCGCAGCGCCATGTGGGTACGGCCGAGGGCGGACCGAGTACGGTCCTCAACGTATCGATCAGCGCGGGCTTCTTCCTCACCGATTCGCCGAAAGCCGGCATGACGGTCGTCGTCACCACCCGCGGCGATCAAGCGGCAGCGAACCGACTGGCGGGCAGCCTCGCCCAACGCGCCTGGGACCAGCGCGAGCGCTTCGCGCCGAAGCTCGTACCCATGGAGGAGGCCATCGGCCGCGTCCTGCAAGCCTGCAACGATCCGGCTGCCGCACCGATCTGTCTCGCCGATGTGGCAGACAATCCCGGCGGCGGCGGGCGCGGCAACACCACCGACTTGTTGCGGGCATTGCTCGAAGCCGGCGCACAGAACGTCGCGCTCGCGGCGTTCAACGATGCCGCACTCGCCGCCGAAGCGCACCGGCTCGGCGTGGGCGCACGCTTCACTGCGCGCTTCAATCGCGACGAGTCGCATCCCATGTCGGCGAAGATTGCCGCTGCAGCAGAAGTGATGGCACTGAGCGATGGCCGCCTCGTCGGGCGGCGTGGCTCGGCCGAGGGCCGTCAGATCACGCTCGGCCCGACCGCGCGACTTCGTCTGTACGGCCTCGAAGGCAGCGATGCACGTGCATCGCTCGACATCGTCGTCATCAGCATTCGGCAGCAATGCACCGATCCCGGCATTCCCGAGCACGTCGGCATCGATCTTGCCAAACTGCGTGCTTTCGTCGTGAAGTCCCGCGGACATTTTCGAGCAGGCTTCTCCGAGTTCTACGACGACGCGCACATTCTCGATGTCGATGCCCCCGGACTATCGACGCCGGTGCTCGCACGGCTGCCCTACCGGAACCTGCCGCACCCGATCTTTCCCATCGATCGCGAAACGCACTGGCATTCGCCGCACGATTAATCCCGAGGACACGTACCGTCATGGCATCCGCCCAATACGCCGCCCTGCCGTCCGGCTCCAGCGAATTCATCTTCGTCGATCCGCGTCCCGGTCCGCGCCGCGAGATCACCGTCTTCGCCCATCGACCCGCGAGCTGGACCCCGGATTCGCCGATCATGCTCGTGATGCACGGCCGCGCCCGCAACGGCCGCGCCTATCGCGAGGGATGGATCGCCGAATCGGATGCACGCGGCTTTCTCGTCGCGGTGCCCGAGTTTTCCGAAGCCTATTACCCGACCAATCATCACTACAACTACGGCGACATGATGACGCCCGAAGGCCAGCATCGTCCGCGCGAACTGTGGGCGTTCGGGCTCGTCGATCGTGTCTTCGACGACTTGCGCGATCGCGCGGGCAGCGCCCGCAGCCGCTACTTCCTGTTCGGCCATTCGGCCGGCGGTCAGATCGTGCATCGTCTGATGACGTTTGCTGCCTCGCCGCTCATCGAACACGCCATCGTCGCAAACTCCGGCAGCTACACGCTGCCCGTGTTCGACGAAGCCTTCCCCTTCGGTTTGGGCGGCACCGCGATCACGGAAACCGAGCGTCGCGAGTTCTTCACGCGGCCGATCACCCTACTGCTCGGCGACGCAGACAACGATCCCAAGCATCATCAGTTGCCGCGCGAGCCGGGCGCGATGCGCCAGGGACCCCACCGCTTCGCCCGCGGACTGAACTACTTCGCGCTCGCCTGCCGGGAAGCGGCCGCACTCGACGTGCCGCTCGCCTGGAAGCTTCGCATCGCGCCAGGCATTGCGCATTCGAATCCGGGCATGGCGCCCTTCGCCGCGCGCGAGTTCTTCGGATGAGTCAACCCACCGTATCGTCCTGGAACGAGCCCGGGATTCCCGCCGGCTGGTCGATCGAGGCGCTCGAGCAGGCCCGACAGTTCGCTGCGACGATCGACACCGCGGCCGTGACGATCATCCACCGCGGTGAACCCGTGTACCAGTGGGGCGATGTCACCGCCCGCTACAAATGTCATTCGATACGCAAGAGTCTGCTCTCGGCATTGATCGGCATCTACGTCGACGAGGGACGCATCGATCTGGATGCCTCCCTGGCCGATCTCGGCATCGATGATCGCGAGGGGCTGACCGAGCGCGAGCGCGCCGCGACGGTGATGGACTTGCTGACTGCACGCTCCGGCATCTATCACCCGACCCACTACGAAACACCGCGCATGGAACGGATCAAGCCGGCCCGGCACAGCTTCGGACCGGGCACGTGGTGGTGCTACAACAACTGGGATTTCAATGCGATCGGCACGATCTTCGAACAATGCGTCGGCGCGAGCCTCTTCGATGTCTTCCGCGACCGCATCGCCGAGCCGACCGGCATGCAGGACTATCGCTACGACGACACGCGGCGCGACGGGGAGTACGTGCATTCGGAGGCTTCGATGCACGCGGCGTATCCCTTTCGGCTCAGCGCCCGCGACCTCGCGCGCTTCGGGGTACTCTTTCTGAACGGGGGCCGCTGGAACGGTACGCAGGTCGTGCCAGAAAAATGGGTGCGCATGAGTGTACGGCCGTATTCACTCGCCGGCGACCGCGGCGCCTATGGCTATATGTGGTGGGTCGCGAACCAGGACATCCACTTCCCGCAGATGTCCGTGCCGCACGGCACGTACTCGGCGCGCGGGGCACGCGGACATTACGTCGTGGT
>JBIKKL010000670.1:0-3023 GCA_044360365.1 Burkholderiales bacterium
GGGCGTCTTGCCCCACATCCACATGCCGGCCAGCACGGCAATGACTGCCGCCAGCGTGATGAGGTAGCCGAGCTTCTGATGCATCGGCGTCTTGTTGAGATCGGCCAGATGTTCCGACAGGGCTTGTACGGGAGATGCCATGGTGTGTTCGGTCAGTTCGACGAGGGCATGGGTGGAGGTTCGACGCTGGCGAGTATGGCGGCGCGACCGGCAAGGCCAAGCGGCAAAAAGAGCCGCCTTTGCCGGGCTTATCTTGGGGCGCTCGGCACGATCTGATTGATAACCTGCCTGCGTCGAGAAATCCGCAGAGAAACGAGCGATGAAAAACAGCTATGCCGAGACTGCAACGGGCCGCATGAGCGCCGGTCGGGGCTACCGCGAAGTGCGCGGGTTGGGCACCGCGATGGACGGTGTGATCGCCGCCGCGCGCCGTCGCTGGACGAAAACGCGGTCGGATGTCTCGACGCTACAGTCCGAATCTGTGGACAAGGTACAGCTGCGTGAAGCGTTTCGCGTGTTTACCGATGCGGCTGATCGTCTCGAAGGCACTTATGCAAGCCTGCGTGCCCGTGCCGAGGAACTCACCCAGCAGCTTGCCCATGCGAATGCCGAACTGACGCGCGAACTGCTGAACAAGCAGGCCCTGGTCGAACGCCAGGGCGCGTTGCTCGCGACGCTGCCCGCAGGGATCGTGGTGATCGATCCCCGGGACTGCGTGCGCGAAGCCAACGAGGCGGCAGCGCGATTGCTGGGTGTATCGCCGGTCGGCCGGCGGTGGAGCGATGTGGCCGCGACGCTTGCGCCGGCAGGCACCGCGAACGAGTGGATCACGACGGGCGATGTGCCTTGCCGGATCGATATGCAGGATCGGGTCGTCGATGCAAGCGGCGAGCGCATCGTCGTGCTGCACGACATCACCGAAGCACACACGGCGCATGTCGACCAGGCGCGGCAGGAACGGCTGGCTGCGATGGGCGAGATGGCGGCGCGCCTCGCGCACCAGCTGCGTACGCCCTTGTCGACGGCGATGCTCTATGCCGGACAGTTGGAGCGGCCCGGGCTGACCCTGACCGATCGGTCGAGCCTCAGCGAGAAGATCCTGTCGCGATTGCGCTCGCTCGAGCGCGTGACCCGGGACATGCTGCGTTTCGTGCGCGGCGAGCAAGCTATCGAACAGCAGATCGACGTGAGCGCGTTGCTCGGCGAAGCGGCGCAAGTCGTTCAGCCGCTGATGGCTTCGCGGGGGATCGGGTTCTGCTGCGAGGATCATACGGCGGGGGTTGCACTGCGCGGAGATCGGCACGGCTTGACTGCCGCACTGTTGAGCTTGCTCGAGAACGCGGCGCAGGCCACGAGTCAGGGCGGGAAGGTTCGCATCTGCGCCATGGCCAACAGCAAGCGTGTACGCATCGAGGTCGTGGACAGCGGCGTGGGGATTCCCGAGCATGTACTCCCCCATGTCTTCGAGCCGTTCTACAGCACCCGCTCGGAAGGCACCGGACTCGGCCTCGCAATCGTCAAGAGCGTCATCGAAGCGCATGGCGGCACGATCGACGTGACGAGTTCGCCGGAAGCCGGCACGAGCTTTACGCTGATCTTCCCCTGTGCCAGGGAATGCAAGCCGCAGGCGGTCCAACCGGCACGCCTGCCTGCAGGCGAACTCGATCGAGCGCAAATGCGCGAGTTCGCGAAGGAGGCGGCGTAAGCATGGCAACGGTTCTGGTCGTCGACGACGATCGTCATCTGCTCGAAGCGCTTTGCGCCACGCTGGAGCTGGCGGGCATTTCCGTGCTCGGCGCGAGCGATGGTGCGAGCGCGCTCGAACTGCTTGCCGCACGGGACGTCGGCCTGGTGATTTCGGATGTCGGCATGGCGCCGATGGACGGGCTGGCACTGCTCGCCGAAGTACGGCGGCGGCGCCCGGAGGTGCCGGTGGCACTGATGACGGCCTACGGGCTGGTGGAGCAGGCGGTCGAGGCGATGCGCGCCGGCGCGGCGGACTATCTGAGCAAACCCATCGAAGCCGAGGCACTCGTGGCGCTGGCGAATCGACTGCTCACCGTTCCGTCCGAAGCGGCGCCGAGCGGCTTCATCGCTGAAGATCCCCGCACGCTCGAAGTGCTGAATCTGGCGACCCGAGTCGCGAAGTCTTCGGCCACCGTGCTGCTGACCGGCGAATCCGGTGTCGGCAAGGAGATGTTCGCGCGCTACGTTCATGCGATGAGCACGCGCGCTTCGGGACCGTTCATTGCGATCAATTGCGCTGCGATCCCGGAGAACCTTCTTGAAGCAACCCTGTTCGGCCATGAGCGCGGCGCATTCACGGGCGCGCAGCAATCCCAGGCTGGCAAGTTCGAGCAGTCGAACGGCGGTACGCTGCTGCTCGACGAGATATCGGAGATGCCGCTCGGCCTGCAGGCAAAGCTGCTGCGCGTGCTGCAGGAACGCGAAGTGGAACGCGTAGGCGGCCGCAAGCCGATACCCCTAGACCTGCGCGTGCTCGCGACGACCAACCGCGATCTGCAGGAGATGGTCGCCGACGGTGAATTTCGCGAGGATCTGTTCTACCGGCTCAACGTGTTCCCGCTCGACATACCGCCGCTGCGCGATCGCCCCCGTGACATCGTGCCGCTCGCGCGCCATTTCGTCGCCCGCATCGCGGAGGGTCGCAAGCGGCGCTTCTCGGTGGAAGCCGAAGGCCTGCTTCGCGCGCACCCGTGGCCCGGCAACGTGCGCGAACTGGAGAACACGGTGCAGCGTGCGCTCATTCTTGCGACGGGTGATGTCATCGCTGCCGTGGACATCGTGTTGTCCGCGCCTGCGCTGCGAGCGAACGCGGTTGCGGCGGACATGCCGGCGACCGACATCAAGACGCTCGAACGGGATCACATCCTCGCAACGCTCAGGGAAGTGGGCGGCTCGCGCAAGCTCGCCGTGCAGCGCCTGGGCATCAGCGAACGCACGCTGCGCTACAAGCTGCAGCAGTATCGATTGGACGGCGTGATTTAGGACCGGCGCGGCGT